>NZ_JCAKRV010000016.1:0-127051 GCF_059515165.1 Chryseobacterium sp. CS3K3.1
TAAAAAAAAATAGGATGCTCAAAAAAAAGCATCCTATTTTTAATAATGTGTGAAAAGTCAATTTTGCTTCGCAAGTCAATGGTGAATTTTTAAAATTGACAAGTGAAACGAATTCACTATTGACCATTCACTTATAACATATTTCTACGTTTACCAAAATCTTACATACAAGGCGGTCAGTAAAAGCAGCGTCATCACAATCAAAACTAATGTCCTGTTGTCTACTTTAAACATTGCTACATCAATGGCAAAGGCTTTAGAATTAATTTTCGGACCTGCAAGACTGATCAGGATCATCGCGATTATGGTGATAAAGAATGACCATCCCATATTGATCAGGAAAGGAATTTCGGTAATGGTATGCACTACTCCGTTCTCAAGCTTTTCATAAGTGAATGCGGTATACATCCAGGTTTCTTTCCCAAAAATTCCCACGGCAAAGCTGTTGAAGAAAATGGCAAGAACAAAACCTAAAATTACTCCTACCAAAGCAGCTGTGCCAGTCGTTCTTTTCCAGAACATTCCCAGAAGAAACATGGCAAAAACTCCCGGACTGATAAAGCCTGTATATTTCTGGATAAATGTGAAACCGCCTTCGCCACCAATTCCTAAAACATCTGTCCAGGTAAAGGCCAGTGCAGCCATCATGGCGATAATAATAACCCAACGACCCGTTCTCACCATCTGAATTTCGGTGGCATCTGTTTTAAGGTATTTTTTATAGATATCCAACGTAAAAATGGTTGAAATACTGTTTACTTTTCCTGCCAGTGAAGCTACAATCGCTGCGGTCAATGCTGCAATAGCCAATCCTTTAAGTCCAACAGGTAAAAATCCCAATATTGCAGAGTATGCCCCGTCTTTTACTCCGTTGAATCCGGGAAGATGTCCCTTGGAATATAAAACATAAGCAGCGATTCCCGGAAGCATTACAATTACAGGCATAAATAGTTTCAGAAAACCTGCAAACAGAATTCCTGTTCTTGCCGTTTTCAGATCTGCTCCCAAGGCTCTCTGTGTAATATACTGATTGCACCCCCAATAGTTCAGGTTAACAATCCATTGCCCGGCAAAATACATGGCCAGACCCGGTAACACCACATATTTCTGTACCTCAAGGTTCTGAGGCATTGCCAAAGTAGTGGTCGTAGTCGTTGGTTTTTGAAGAATCAGCTTAAAGTGCTGCGGTGCCTCGTTGATCAGGGTATTAAATCCTGCCAGCGCATTTCCTACAGCAGCTCCGTTGATTCTCTGGTCCACAATCTGCAACGCCATATAAACCGTCGCAAATCCGCCGATAATAAGGACTGCCACCTGTATAACGTCTGTATATCCAATTACTTTCATTCCTCCGAGACCAATCAAAAGGGCCATAAGTAAAAGACCGATCATAATACCGTGAAGATGCTCTCCTCCCAGTAAAGTATCAATAGCAAGAGCACCAAGGTAAAGGATGGATGTAAGATTCACGATAACATACAGAAACAGCCAGAATACAGCCATAATCAGTGAAACAGATTTGTTATACCTTCTTTCCAGAAACTGGGGCATGGTATAGATCTTATTTTTAAGATAGATTGGAATAAACCAGACTGCGATAATGATCAACGCAAGAGCAGCTATCCATTCGTAAGCGGCAACAGCGATTCCGACAAAGAAACCTTCACCGCTCATTCCGATAAACTGTTCAGCAGAAATATTGGAAGCAATTAAGCTGGCTCCGATCGCCCACCAGGTCAAAGATCCTTCCGCAAGGAAATAATCCTTACTTCCTGTGGATTCAGACTTTTTCTTTTTATAGATCCATAATCCGTAAGAAGCTACCACTACAAAATAGATCAGGAATATGATGATATCAATAGTTGCTAATTTTCCCATAGTTTACTTTTTTACGGAGAATTTATAGATGGTTTTCGAGTGGTATTTCTGTCCGGGCTTCAGTTCTGTGGAAGGAAAAGAGGCCTGATTCGGTGAATCCGGGAAGTGCTGTGTCTCTAAGCAGAATCCTGTTCTGAATTCATTTTTACCTCCGGTTTTGGTATCAAATTTTCCATCAAGAAAATTTCCGGAATAAAACTGCACACCGGGTTCATCCGTGAAGACTTCCATTAATCTTCCTGTTCCCTGGTGATACACTTTCGCGATACTTCTCAAACCTTTTCCATTTAAAATCCAGTTATGGTCATATCCTTTTCCTTTTTTCAGCTGATCATCGTCTGCACTGATATCTTTTCCGATAGACTTTGAAACCGTAAAATCAAAAGGAGTTCCTTTTACTGCTTTCTGCTCACCAGTAGGAATCAATGTTTCATTTACCGGAAGAAAATGATCTGCATTAATCTGTAGTTCATGATCAGTAATCGTTTTAGTAAAATTCCCGGACAGGTTAAAATAAGAATGCTGGGTAAGATTTACCACTGTAGGCTTATCCGTCTCAGCCTCGTAAGAAATTTCCAAGGCGTTATCGTCTGTAAGGGTGTAGAAAACAGTTGTTGTTACCTTCCCCGGATATCCTTCCTCACCGTCTGCGCTGGTATAGGATAATTTCAATGTCGGAAATTTTGCATCCTTTACTATCTCAATATTCCAGAATCTGGTATGAAATCCCTCCTTTCCTCCGTGAAGGCTGTTGGGACCATCATTTTTGTTGATTTCATAGGTTTTGCCATCGAGTGTAAATTTGGCATTAGCAATTCTGTTGCCGTATCTTCCGATCAATGCTCCGAAATAATAAGGGTTGCCATCGAAATATCCTTCGGGTTTTGTAAAGCCAAGGACTACATCCTCATATTTTCCGTTTCTGTCCGGAGCGGTTAAAGAGGTGATAATTCCTCCGAAGTTGATGACCTCAACTTTCATCCCGTTTTTATTGGTCAGCGTGTATTTTTTAATAGAATCACCTTTGGGCGTCACTCCATAGGCTGAAGTTTGAACATTCTCCATTTTTCCTGAAATATCCTGTTTGTTATTTTCTTTTCTACAGCCGAAAATAATTAAAAATAATAAAATAAAAATGCCGTTATATGTTGTTTTTTTCATAATTATTTACATATTTTTTACAATTAATTAACGATAATACATTTCATTCCAACGAAGTGTATTTTTAAAATCACGCATTCTGGTATCTTCATCAATGACTAATGATTCAATTCCTGCTATTTCAGCAAAATCTTCCAGCTGCTCTGCCGAAATATTTTCACTGTAACATGTATGGTGTGCCCCTCCCGCCAGTATCCAGGCTTCTGCGGCTGTGTATAAATCAGGAAGAGGTTTCCATAAAACTCTTGCTACCGGAAGTTTTGGCAGCTCTTCTGTAATTTCCAATGCTCTGGTTTTGTTGATCAGCAGTCTGAAATGGTTTCCAAAGTCCATCAGTGCTGCGTTCAGAGAATCAATATTTCCTCTGGAGTTAAAAACAAGACGAACAGGATCTGCTTTTCCTCCGATTCCCAACGGATGGATCTCACATGAAGGTTTTCCGGCTGCCAGCACAGGGTCTACTTCCAGCATGTGGGAGCCTAAAATAGAAGGGTTAGAAGGATCAAGATGATAGGTATAATCTTCCATAAAGGCATTTCCACCTTCAAGGCCCTGCCCCATTGTTTTCATGGCACGTACCAGTGCCGCTGTTTTCCAATCTCCTTCGCCTGCAAATCCGTATCCTTTCTGCATCAGGCGCTGTACGGCAATTCCCGGCAGCTGTTCCAGCCCGTGAAGGTCTTCAAAGGTATCTGAAAATCCTTTAAATCCTCCATCTTTTAAAAATTTTTCAAGTCCTAATTCAATTTTTGCGGCGGTGTGCAGTGAACTTCTGTTAGCACCTCCTTCCAGAAGGGAAGCTGCCATGTGATAAGAAGATTCATATTCTTCCATAAGGCTTTTTACTTCTCCTTCGCTTACAGAATTGATAACGCTTACAAGATCACCGATTCCCCAGGTATTGACTGAAAAGCCGAACTGGGTTTCAGCTTCCACTTTATCTCCATCTGTTACGGCAACAAATCGCATATTATCTCCGAAGCGTACAAATTTAGCTCCCTGCCAGTCGTCCCAGCCTGCAGCAACACGGCTCCAGTCGCCGATCTGCTTCTGAACTCTTTCTTCCGACCAGTGCCCAACCACAACTTTTCTGTTCTTTCGGAGCCTGCTTACCATAAAACCAAATTCACGGTCTCCATGAGCCGCCTGGTTAAGGTTCATAAAATCCATATCCATGGTAGACCACGGAATATCTCTGTTGAACTGGGTATGCAGATGCAGAAGAGGTTTCTGTAAAATTTTTAATCCTCTGATCCACATTTTGGCTGGTGAAAAGGTGTGCATCCAGGTGATAACTCCTATACAGTTTTCTGCATGATTGGCGGCTGCAATAGTTTCAAATATCTCTTCGGTAGTTTTTACCGTTGGCTTTACAATGATTTTTACCGGAATGAAAGAAGATTTTTCTAGTTCTTCCCCAATTTTTCTTGAGTGGTCTGCCACTTGTGCCAGTGTTTCTGGCCCATATAAATGCTGACTTCCTGTGATGAACCAGACTTCTTTGGTATTGAGAGGTGTTAACATAGTTTTGTTGATCGTTAATAGTTGTTTATCTTAAAGTGTTTAGTGTTTAAATTTCTGTCCGTAGTAGGCATTCTTGCCGTGCTTACGTTCATAATGTTTTTTGATGAGTGAGTCTTTCAGACGTTCCGCATCAGGATTGATCTGCCTGGTGAGATAAGCCATTTCGGCAATGGTTTCCAGCACTTTGCTGTTGTAGACAGCCTTCTCTGCATTTTTCCCCCAGGTAAACGGACCGTGATTGCCTATAAGAACCATTTCTACTTCTTCCGGAGAGAGCTGTTTTTCTTTAAAGCATTCCAGAATCTGTATTCCTGTATTGTATTCGTAGTTTCCTTCGATCAGCTCGTCCCGCATCGGTGGAGCGCAGGGAATATCCGTCGTAAGATGATCTGCATGGGTGGTCCCGAAAACAGGGATATCCAATTGTGCCTGTGCCCACGCCACGGAATAGATCGCATGCGTGTGGGAAATTCCACCGATGTTTTCCCAGTTTTTATACAGATAAGCATGGGTTTTGGTATCAGAAGAAGGTCTGAGACTGCCTTCAATGACATTGGCATCAAAGTCTAAAATCACCATATCTTCCGGCTTTAAAATGTCATAGGGAACACCGCTTGGTTTAATGGCAAAAATACCTTTATCACGGTCTACAGCGCTTACATTTCCGAAAGTATAGACCACCAGCTTCAGGGCATCCAGCTGCATATTCGCTTCATAGCATTCTCTTTGGAGTTCTTTATAGGTATTCATTTTGAGTAGTATTCAAAAGGTTAAATGGGAGAATCAGGAGTTTTGAAGTTCTTTCCTGTTGTTTTTCAGTCTGGTATTGTTTTCTACAAAATCAGCGAGCTTCTGGTATTGCTGCATTAGTTCTCTGTAGTGCTGCACTTCTTCCGCTTTCGGCTGGTATTCCGCTTCAAATGCGGAGCCCATTTTCATACTGGCTTCCTGAACGGTCGGATAAATTCCTGCTGACACGGCCGCATAAACAGCAGCTCCCAAAGCAGGAGTCTGGTCTGAAGCGGCAACAACAATCGGCATATCCAGAACATTAGCAAGGGTCTGCATGATAAACGGCGATTTCCTTGCGACTCCTCCGATTCCGATCACTTTATTGATTTTCACCCCTTCCTCCTCAAAACGGTCAACGATCTTCTTAGCTCCGAAACAAATGGCATTGACTAAAGCTTTGAAAATATGGGGTGCTTTTGTTCCCAGAGAAAGCTGGCTGATCGCTGCCTTAAGTTCCTGATCTGCATCCGGTGTTCTTCTTCCGTTTACCCAGTCCAAGGCAACCGGAACAGTATCTGAAAGAGGAATTTTTTCTGCTTCAAGGGTCAATTTTCGGATAAGTCCGGTCTCCATTTCTTCAGCAAGCTTTGTCTTCTGCTCCTCTGAAATACTTTCGGAATGCATCATCACCTGATGAACCGGCCACATCAGGATATCTTTATACCATGCCAGTACATCTCCAAAGGCAGACTGCCCTGCTTCAAGTCCTATCAGTCCGGGAATTACAGAGCCGTCAACCTGTCCGCAGATTCCTTTTACGGTTGTATCTCCGATAGCTTCCTGTGAGGCTACCATAATATCACAGGTAGAAGTTCCCATAATTCTGATCAGGGTATTTTCTTCCACCTTTGCTCCCACTGCGCCTGAATGGGCATCAAAAGTTCCTACTGTAATAATAGTTTGGGTGGTAAGACCGGTTTTTGCGGCCCATTCTTCATTCAGGCAGCCGGCAATTTCATCTGAAGTATAGGTTTCCCTGTATAATCTTCCTCTGAGCGTTCCCAGAGAAGGATCTAGCCTGTTGAGGAATTCTTCGGAAGGCAGCCCGTCCCATGATTCATGCCACATGGCTTTGTGGCCGGCAGCACAACGGCTTCTTTTGAAGGTTGCCAGGTCTTTATGATCTGATAAAAGATAGGTCAGATAATCACAGTGCTCCATCCAGGTGTATGCAGCATTTTTTACCTCTGCATCAGCTCTGCTGATGTGCAGTATTTTGGCCCAGAACCATTCTGAAGAGTAAATACCGCCTTCATATTTTGTATAATCTTCACCACCCCAGGTTCTTGCAAGGGTATTGATTTCTTCGGCTTCACGGATAGCGGTGTGGTCTTTCCATAAAACCATCATGGCATTGGGATTTTCCTCAAACCCCGGAACCAGCGCCAGAGCTGTTCCGTCACTTGTAACCGGAAGCGGTGAAGAGCCTGTAGTATCAATACAAATACTGACGATCTGCTCTGCCGGTACCCCGCTTTCTTTTACTACTTCTGAAATGGTTTTCTCCAGACCTTCAATATGATCTGAAGGATGCTGTCTGAAACTGTTGGCTGAAGGATTACAAAATTTACCTTCCTTCCATCTCTGGTAGTAGCTGACTGAAGAAGTTATTTCAGAACCGTTTTCAGTATCAATAAGGACGGCCCGTACGGAATCTGTACCGTAGTCCAGCCCGATAACATATTTTTTCATGGTGGTGAAACGTTTTTGATTATTGAGATTTTAAATTCTCCTGATGAGATAAAAACAAATATAAGATTCTATTTTAAATAAATGTAAAAAACACACTTATTTTTTATAACATACTATAAAACAGTTTATTAAATTGTTTTCACCTTTAAAACAACCAAAGAATTGGCCGGAATTTCCGTTGAAATTTCACCTTTTTTAGCTTCTGAATTCTCCTCTTTGGGTTTCACAGGTTCAGCATCGAAATTATTCTCACTGGAAAGCTGTGGGGCAGACAGAAGAATTTTGGTTACTTTTTTACCGATTTTCAGAGTTCCGGGGTTGATACTTACCGTTTTAGCCTGAGTATCAGTATTGACCATTTTTATAATGATCTCATGAGTTTTGGCATCTTTAACTGCTGTAGCGTATAATTTTTCCTGGCCGGATACTGCTTTTCCGTTGCTTTCTATTTTCAGTACATCCGTTCCTTTATTGTTGGAGAATAATTTCTGAACATAATAATTGGGAGTGGCGTAAGATTTCAGATTATTGAACCAGATGAGATCGGGCGTCCACTGCCAGCCATCAGCATGGGCAAAAAGCGGTGCGTAGGAAGTCATATAGACCACATCTGCATTTCTTTCAAGACCGGTCATAAAAGCAGCTTCTGAAAGGGCCGTCAGCCAGTTATTTTTGTTATCAGGTTTTACCACTCCTACCGACTGGGCTGCATATTCCCCGGCAAAGACTTTTGGCCCGGAACGGTCATACTGGTCATATCTGCCTGCATTTTTCATAAACCAGTCGGGTGAGTTGTAATAATGTTCATCTACAATCTGTGCGTTAAGCTGCTTCAGTTCTTTCCAGCCATATTCAAAGAACTCGCCATCGGGTGATGGTCCGCTTCCGGAAATAATCTTAATGCCGGGATATTTTGTATGAATGGCTTTTTCAAATACTTTATAACGTTCAATATAATCCGCTCCCCACTGTTCATTTCCCACTCCGATAAATTTTAAATTAAAAGGTTGTGGATGTCCCATTTCAGCACGGATTTTACCCCATTTTGTTCCGGAATCTCCGTTGGCAAATTCAATCAGATCAAGGGCATCCTGAATATAAGGATCGAGGTCTTCTATTTTTACCAGCTCTGCGGTATTGAACTGACATGCCATTCCACAGCTCAGAATAGGAACCGGTTCTGCACCCAGATCTTCGGAAAGCTGAAAATATTCATAAAATCCTAATCCGAAAGACTGTCCGTAATCCGGTGTAAGCCTGTGTGGAAAGCCTGTGCTCCATTTATTGATAAGGTATTCACGGTCTGCTATATTTCCTATTGTTTTTTTCCACTGATAGCGCTCAGCCAATGTTCTTCCTTCTACAATACAGCCTCCCGGAAACCTCAAAAATCCGGGCTGCAAATCATATAGATTCTGAACGAGATCTTTTCGTAATCCGCCTTTTCTGCCTTTCCAGGTATTTTGAGGGAAAAGTGAGATCATATCCATATTCACAATACCGTTTCCGGTAAATGTAATCCGCAGTTTTGCTTTTTCTACAGTTTGTGGTGATTTAAAAACAGCTGTATATCTCTGCCATCCGTTTCTTTTTATAAGTGTGGAAACTGAAGAAATTTCCTTTCCATTTTCATCAACAAGACTTGCATTTACCGCAGCTATATTTCCTGAAAAATTCTCCAGATCAAAGCTGAAATTATATTGTTCTCCCTGATGAAGCCCTATTCCCCTGAAACCTTCATTCTCCAGAATATAATTCTTATCATTAAGAACGGTAATTCTTGCATAATTCTTATTGGTTTTGGCAGGATCGGAAAAAATGGTCAGAAATCCGGAGTCCAGATTAGGAGAAAGTGTTTTTGTGTTGGGCTGTTTCCATCCTGTAAATGGTTCGTCAAATTCAAAGCTGCGGTTTTTAATCAGTTCCGCATACAATCCGCCATCAGCTGCAAAATTGATGTCTTCAAAGAAAATCCCGTACATGGTAGGTTGTATTTTAACAGGTGCCGGAGTTTCTTTCAAATCCAGGTTAAAAGTACGGACCGTATTATTCTGAGCCGAAAAAAAAGCAGCACTGAGGGAAATCGCGATGGAAAATATTTTATTTTTTGTTGTCATAGATCATATATTTTTGAAAGCTATTGTAGGCTTGCAATGGTTTCAATTGTTCCGAATCAATTTTTATTTTACTTTTAGCGGAATACTTTTCAACCCTGCATCATCAGAAGTTCCGCCGTAAAAAATGGTATAATCGCCGGGTTTTGCAACCAGATCATCTGCTTTTTCATCATAGAAGGCAAATGACTCTTTGGAGAGGGTTAGCTGAATATTTTTTGTTTCTTCAGATTTGATTAAAACTCTTTCAAAAGCTCTTAACGTTTTTACCGGTGCCTGGGCATCATGATTTCTTTTGATATAGACCTGAACGACTTCTTCACCCTCCCTTTCTGAAATATTGGTTACCGGAATTGTGATCGTCACATTTTCGCTGGTACTGATCGTATTTTTGCTGAGTTTTGAATCTCCGTAAACAAATTTTGAATAGCTCAGGCCATGCCCGAACGGATAAAGAGGCTTTTCTGTCATATAACGGTACGTTCTCCCCTGCATATCATAATTTTCAAATCCTTCGTGCTTGCTTGTCTTTGAAAGAGCGTTATCCAGCTGTTCAAGGTTTTTGTAAAAAGTAATGGGCAGTTTTCCGGAAGGGTTATAATCTCCTGCCAAAACATCTGCTACAGCCGTTCCTCCGGATTGTCCGCCATACCAGACATTCAACAAAGCATCATAATTTTTCTCATCCTGTTCCAATCCCAGGGCGCTTCCTGTACAAAGAATAAAAACAACAGGTTTTCCGGTTTTTCTAAGCTCCGCCAACAAGTCCCTCTGGACTTTAGGAAGGGCAATCGAAGTTTTGTCACCTCCTCTGAAGCCTTCTGCATTCACCATCATCTCTTCACCTTCCAGACTTGGTGAAAGTCCGCCAGCGAAGATAATGACGTCTGCATTTTTCACCTTTTCCCTTACCAAAGCAAAATTAACAGGGTCTTTTCTGTACGCTTCAAAGGTGATGCTCACATATTTTCCTTTTTGTGTATGACGCAGTTCTATCTTGTATTCTTTTCCTTTTTCCATTTTTACAGGAAACTCTGAAGGATGTCTTGCATCAGGTCCTTTTCTTGTTGCGATTTCTTTTCCGTCCACGAAAAGTGTATAGATATCGGAAGTGGAAGCAGAAAACACGACCTCTCCTGTATAGGTACTTTTAAAAATCCCTGAAATGATCGCTGAGGTATTTTCTCTTCCTACATTGGGTGCAAGCTGGGTTCCTCCAAAGCTGTTGTAGCTGATGGCAGTAGAATTTACGGAAGTATTGGCCGGCTGCCCTTTGAATTCATTATTATTGAAAAACGCTACTTTCATTCCTTTTGCGCCGTTTTTCTGACTGATAAAATTCTGATAGAGTGATGTTCTGGACGAAGGATCTGTTACTTCACTTCCTTTTTCGTAGATGATTTCAGTATTTGGAAATTTGGTTTTGATTCCGTCTAAAATCGTTACAATGGAAGAAGGGGTTCCGTTATAGTTTCCTAACTGCATCAATCCGTCATCAGCGTTTGGTCCTACAACGGCAATTTTTTTAATATTTCTACTGAGAGGCATAATATTCTTTTCGTTTTTCATCAGCACAATTGACTTTTGTGCCATTTTCAGTGCCTGCTTTTTATGTTCTTCAGAATCGACTACAGAATAAGGAATGGTATTCCAGTGAACGGAAGATTTAGGATCAAGCATCCCAAGCTCAAACCAGCCTTTCAGGATTCTGCGCATTGATGCATCGATATCATTTTCGGTAATCAGCCCGCTGGCCAGAGATTTGTTCAGATTGTTATAAGTATCTCCGCATTCCAGATCTGTCGAATGTTTAAGGGCATCTGCTGCGGTTGTTTTTTCATCAGGATGGGTACCATGGTATTTTTTCTGAAAGAAATCGGCCAGTGCCCAGCAGTCTGAGACTACCATTCCATCATACTTCCATTTTCCACGGAGAATTTCAGTAAGCAACGTATTATTGGCACAACACGGCTGGCCATCAAAAGCATTGTAGGCACACATTACTTCTCTTACATTTCCTTCCTGAACCAATGCTTTAAAAGCGGGCAGATAGGTTTCATACAGATCTCTTTTTGAAATTTCTGCATTGTAGGAATGGCGATTCCATTCCGGTCCGCTGTGTACTGCAAAATGTTTGGCACAAGCGTGGGTTTTAAAATATTTCGGGTCGTTTCCCTGCAGCCCTTTTACTGCAGCAACACCCAGAACAGAGGTAAGATAAGGGTCTTCACCATAGGTTTCCTGGCCTCTTCCCCATCTTGGGTCACGGAAAATATTGATATTGGGTGTCCAGAAGGTCAGTCCTTCGTACCGCCCTGTTTTTTGGGCTTCATCAAAAGATCTGTTGTATTTTGCCCGTGCTTCATCAGAAATCATTTCAAAAGTTTTAAAATGCTCCGGAACATCCCATGTTGCCGCCATCCCGATCGCCTGAGGGAAAACAGTAGCAGTTCCTGCTCTTGCCACCCCGTGAAGCGCTTCATTCCACCATCCGTAGGCTGGAATTTCCAAACGGGGAACTGCCTGGGAATTATCCATCATCATTCCTATCTTTTCTTCTGTGGTCAATAAGGAAAGAAGGTTTTCTATTCTCTCATTAACCGGAAGATCCGGGTTTCTGAATGGGTATTTATAATGGCTCTGGGCAATAAATAAAGGTGCTGCCAGTGTTGCACATAGGATTAATACGATTCTTTTCATAGGTAGTATGGTTTCGATAAAGTCCTAAGACTTTGTGGATTCTGTAAATAATGATTTCTAACCACAGAATTCACGGATTTTCACAGATGACTGCGCATATTTCTTTATAATAATTAGAGGTCAGTAAAGTCCTAAAAACTTTTGTGGATTCTGCAAATAATGATTTAACCACTGATTTCACATATCTTCATGGATAATTATGTTTTCATTATTATTTTATACAAATTGCCTTATCATTGGGCAACAATGCTCTAAAAAACAAATATAACGTTCTATTTTAAATAAATGTAAATAATACACTTAAATTGATAGTAAATCCTACTTACTTTTGGTTTTCATCTACCAAATTGTAGAAATAAAGCCACCATAACCAGTGCTCATGATGGCTTTGGATTCAGTTTACTCTTTGATAAATTTTTGTTTTAGTACCGTATTATTTTTATGAGTAACCTCAATAAAGTAAATACCGGCCGGGAAATCTCCCACATTAATATGGTTTTTTCCTGAATTTATTTTTAATCCGGATCTGATCACACTTCCCCTTCCGTCAAAAATGGTGGCGGCAGCTTCTGACAGATCAGAATCAATGAAAAGGTCTGCTTTTACCGGGTTAGGATATATTTTTATTCCCTCTTTTTTAGCTTCAGCAGAAATGTTTCTGGCACTTAACGATCCGAAATTTAAAGGAAGAACATTAGCTGAATAGGCATTTTCTTCTGTAAGATATGCTTTGAATGATCCTATTACAGGCTCACTTCCAGCAGTTACTTTATAAAAGCCTGTTACTCCGTTTTCTGTTTTCAGCACATAGGCATTCGCCGGGACTTTGATGCTCTGATAGACTCCGTTCATCTGATTGACCGTGATTGCTTTGGGTGTGGAAACATTTCCTGTACCGTTGAAAGTAATATTCCCTGTCGCATTGATGAGTACCGGGGTATTTGCAGGAATAATCCCGTTTGAAATTGCGATACAGCTGATATTATTTGCATCCGGAGACATCAGATAAGCAGTAACTCCGGAAGGTATATTAGCCTGGAATGGTAAGATCAGCACGTCATAGCCATTAATGGTACGGCTGTAAGAAGCTGTATTCGCTGTAAAGTTAAACGGCACCTGAAAATCCTTACCCTGACCGGAAAGGACAAGATTTGAACAAGCTGTCCCTGCAATCACATTATTAGCAGATGAACTTACGTTTGAATTCACATAATAAATGCTGTTAGTGTTGGCACTCATAGGCTGCCAGTTGTTGGAGGATGTAACTCCTGATGCATTTCTGAAGTCTACAGAAGTATAATAGCCGTTTTCCAGTGCATCCATCAGATAGCTGTCGCTTGCGGAGTAGGTTCCCCCGAATTTAGAAGCAATTTCATTTCCTACATTGAAATAAACATCTCCCAGATTAATCGTAAGCACGGAGCTGTAATTGGAATTTCTCAGTCCTAAAATTCCTTTGCATCCGTCTGTAAGCACCTGTCTTGAAATATCTAATGTGATATCGAAGTTTCCTCCCTGTGGAAAATTAATCTTGCCGTAATTATATGATTTCGTTACGCCCTGACTGTTGATATAGTATAAAGTCGTATTGTCCGAATAGCTTTGTCCCGCTGTTGTATAGCTGTTTACATGCAGGATCAGTTTATTGTATCGGTCATTAAGCTGAAGATATCCGTTAGCCGCAGTCATATTATTACTGATAAGAGGGCTTGGATTGGAGAACGTCACCGTTGTATTGCTGATATTGAATCCTGTCCCAAAAGCTGTACTGGTAGCAGTTTGTGTTTCAATTTTATTATAATGAATATCACCGCCTGTCATGAGAGAAGCAGGTCTGTCACCGCTTTTATTGAAAACAAAAGTCATGACACTGGAAGGGCTGATATCAGCAGTAGGCCGGAATGTTGCCGTACTCAAAGAAATAGGTGTGCTCACCATATTGGATTGTGTATTGGTCAGTACTTTTGTTCCTGAAGTCGTGTAAAAAGGCAGATCAACCTTAAGGCTATAAGCATTCTGAGAAGAGTTGATGACCATAAGAACAATCTGATTGCCATCCTGGGAAATATAAGAAGAGCCTTGTAAAACTCCGGTTTTGTCATCCCATTTGGCTTCTATTCTCGTTTTTCCTGTTGTGTATTTGGCATAATGTGAAAGAATATAACCTCTTTTGGTCATTACACCTGCGGGAGTTCCATAAGTTCCGTCACCCATTAAGCCGTAATACCGTTTGGCAGAGTAATGGATCCAGGCATTGATATTACCCAATAATGCATTGTTGACGCTGCCGGCGAAAGTAAAAGCATCTATGTTCCAGCTGAAATCTCTTGCCGGCTGGGTGGATGAAGAGTTCCAGTTGATCAGATATTCTGTCTGCCAGATTTCTTTGTTGTAATTCTGGAATTGTTTGTAGGTAGACTGCATAAGCCCGTATTGATGCCCTCCATACACTTCAAAATTAGCCATTGCCGAAGGATCCAGCAAAGCATTGGCAAAATTATCCGTAAATCCCACACTTTCCGGGGCAATCACTTTACAATTGATAAGCTGTCCGTAATTCTTGATGAAATTGGTAATTTGCGCAGGAGTCCAGATACATCCCTGATACTGTGCCATTTCATCCGGTTCATTTTGAATGGAGATATAATCGAGCTCTACTCCGTTGTTCTGGAGATAGGTAACAAAGCTGTTAAGATAAAGCGCATAATCCTGATAATTTTCCGGCTTTAAATATCCTACCTGCTGTACTCCGTTCGCATCAGTATACACTGCATTCACATGGTTATTGGTTTTCCAGGCTGCGGGCATTGTCCAAGGCGAAGCAAAAATGGTAAGTCCCATAGATTTGGCGAGCTGTGCTGTAGCCAGTACTGAGCTCCAGTTACTGCTGTTTTCGGGAATATACAATCTCATAATGTTATATCCACCTTCACTGGATGTCCCCCAAAGCGTCTGAATCTCTGATGTAGACATATGGTTATAGGCAAACTGAGGGCTGCATACAAATCCCCCGAATCCTTTTATTTTCTGATAAGGAATATTCTTATCAATTTTTACAGTAGTAAGCTGTCCATAAGCCAGACAACTGAAAAACAAACATATAGAATGAATGCTGAAAAGATTTAAAAGTTTTTTCATAATGGTTTAGTTTTAGATAGTCGTGATTTTGATCGTAAACAATTAAAGTAAGGGCAATAGATTCCCCATCAAGACGGTTAATTTTCAAAAACCGTCAGGAAAATACCCTGAATGATATCAGGCAGCGATCTGTTAAATAAAGTTGCTTACAAAATCATCCGCTGTTCTTTCTCTTCATTCTCTGTGAGGGAACTGTATTTCAGATTGGAATGTGAATTAAGATGAGTGTTTCATAATTAAAGTGTTGTTTGTGATGAGTATTGGCCCACTTAGTGAAGCATTTCGCTTTCCGGAGCGCCCAGATAAGAGGATTTTATGCCTCCGGTGTTGATCAGTATCTTTTCAAGGACAATGCCGGGTTCCAGCACTCTGAAACGTAACGTATGTTTTCCAGCCTGCTGAACCAAATGTTTTGTAGCGGATTTAATAATATGTTCAGACTGCCATCTTCCCAATTCTCCTTTGTAATGGCCATTGAAATTGACAATTTGCGGAGTTTCGTTGTCAAAAGAAATTTCGTAGCGGAGTCCTTTATTATGATTAAAATTTAAAGTCGGAGCTAATAATAATTGGACTTCAAACTCGCCTTTTGATTCAAAATTGATATCATATTCCAGCCAGATATTTTCATCAGCTTTTGGATAGGCATTCTGCGGAAACGTTGTCACTCCCGACTTTGTTTTTCCAAAATCAGGAATCACTTCCCAATGGATCCGGTCAGAATTGCTCATTCTTGCAAAGTTTTCTGCTTCAATGGAAACATAGCCGTTTTTCTCCTGAAATACCTTTTCTTTGGGAACCTCAGCGTCAGAAATATAGGTCACTTCAGGCATTATATTTTCTTTTCCGTCTGCCCAACTTTTATATCCTATCCTCATCTGATCCATCATATGCTTCCATTTTCCTCCGACAATTACATTATTGTATTGATTATCCAGATAAGCGTTTCTTTCAAAACATGTCTTCACTTTATCTGCGTAGAAATTGGCTTCAGGATCTTTTTTTGCTGCCAGTTCCCTGTTTTTTGCCACCGCATAGTACATTTCATACAAATTGCTGCATGCATCGATAGGATACAAAACCAACTGATAATAAGCATCCTGATATTCGGCAGGAATCTGCTCTTTTAACCGTAAAGCTTCTACGACCAAAGCTCTGTAATCATTTAAAACCGTTTCAAATTCATGGTAATTCTCAAGGCTGTACGTTTTGCTGTCAAGGGTTTCAGGGGTTACTCTTCTGTTGTATTTGGAATACAGATTAATCATCCTCGCAATTTCCGTAGCGTGTTTTGCACCAAACTGCTGAGCAGCCCATTTCTCAGTATATTCTAAAAGGTTTTTAACATTAAACTGCTTCGGATTCCAGGCCATTTCCAGGAAAAAACTGATCGGAAACTCCATTGGTTTTAAATCTCCTACATTCACTACCCAAAGCTTATCTACTTTATGTTCATAGGAAAGATTCATCTGTTCCCAGACTCTCTGGATGGGACTGATGTTAATCCATTTGGAATTTCTCGGGCCGCCTACATAATCGAAGTGGTAATAGATTCCATATCCGCCTTTATGCAAAGGTTTTGAAAGATCAGGAAGCTTTCTTACATTTCCCCAGTTATCATCACAGAACAGCAGGATCACATCATCCGGAACCCTCATTCCTTTATCATAATAGTCCTGAACTTCTTTATACAATGCCCATACCTGGGGTGTTTTCTCAGCCTTTTTTCCTGTAACATCAGCAATGATTTTACGCTGATCTTTTACAATTTTCTCGAGCAGGGCAATATTGGTTCCCTCTCCCATTGCTTCGTCACCATCACCCCGCATTCCTACTGTTACGAGTTTTTCCCAGTTTTTGCTTCTCTCGAGTCCGGATTTCCAGAACTTTTGTAAAACGTCCGCATTTTTAGCGTAGTCCCAGACATTCGGGAGGTTATTTTTTTTAATATACCTGTGCCAGTCGGTTTGTGCCAAAGCCATAGGCTCATGGTGGGAAGTTCCCATGACAATACCCATTTCATTGGCTAACGGCCCGCTAAGAGGATCATCGTCATAGAATGCCTTTCCCCACATTGTCGGCCAGATATAGTTTCCTTTGAGTCGCAGGATCAGCTCAAAAACTTTCTCATAAAACTTACTGTTTACTCCACCAAAGGTTGCTCTGGCCCAACCTCCCAACGAAGGCTCTTCATCATTAAGGAAAATACCGCGATACTCTACAGCAGGCTCGCCATCGGTATACATTCCTTTTTTAAAGTATACATTATCTTTTTTCTCAACCGGAACATCTGCCCAATAATACCATGGTGAAACACCTATCTGCTGAGACATTTCATAAATCCCGTAAATCGTTCCTCTTTTATCACTTCCTGCAATCACAATGGCTTCAGAAACGCCCGGAAATGGATTACTGACATTCTGAATGATATATTTTTCTCTTTTCCCTGTTAATGCTTTTCCATCCAGCTTTTTTTGACGAATTAAATTATCAATGGTCTTGCTTTTACCTGCTTCACCAATAATGATGACCATTCCGTTCATACCGGAATTTTGGGAAATAAGCTCAGGCTGAACACCGGTTACTTTTTGAAAATCGGATTGAAGATTCGCAACGGCACGCAGAATTCCTTTATCCGAATCGCTGTCTGAAAAAAGCATCAAACCTGAATTACGCTCTTTCAACACCATCGAATTTTCTGTCCTGGCAAAAGAAATAAATGGTTCGGTTGCTTTTACAAAAAAAATAAACAACAACGTAAGAAACAGCGAAATGTTTTTTGTAAAATTCATACTATATCTTTTTGATTTTAATTTTTAAATAAGTTAAGATCCACAAATTCTCCCATTCTCCTGTAGCCCGCTTCATTGGGATGAAGAAAATCATGATCGTGCATATCGTTTAAGATGACTTCCGGATTTTCACTCTGCATATGTTGGGCAAAATCGATGACGGCATCAAACTTCCCGCTGTTCCTGATCCAGTCATTTACTTTTTTCCAGGCCTCGATACGGAAAGGTTTGTCGTAGAATGACTTTCCGAAAGGAAGAATCGTTGCTCCGTACACTTTGATTCCTTTAGCATGTGCCTTATCAATCATCACCTGGTAAGCCGCAATCAGTTCTTCTGTTCTTTTGGAAGCATCATCAGCATCTCTTGTTCCTCCCAGATCATTCACTCCTTCCAAAATAATAAGCCATTTTACGCCTTGCTGATTGAGGATGTTATAATCAAAACGGTCTAATGCTGTAGGACCCAAACCGCCATGCACTACACAATTCCCACCAATCCCGAAATTAAGGACACTTACATTCCCGGTAGAAGGATTTGCCAGTAACCGATGAGAAAAAATATCCGGCCAGCGATTCTGTCTGTTGGTTCCTGATCCTCTTCCATCAGTAATGGAATTTCCCATGATTGCAACAGCATATGAAGGTTCATTGGTCTTTACATCAATATTAAAAAGCGAATACCAATGATCTGTTTTTACAGGATTTTTAAATACCGCAGCATTGGCCTGCTCACCTTTAACAATAAAAGAGGTTGTTCTTGAACCAGGATGCCCGACGACAGATTGGGTTACTTTTCCATAGGAAATGGTAATGGCCAGCAACGAATTAGGCTTCAGGTTAAAGTTCACTTCATCAGAATAGATATCAGATCCGGGGGCAATTTTAAAATTGTTTTTCTTCTCAAACGTTAATGATCTGATGGTGGCTGCATCCACATTGCTGCTATCAGATGGCACGGCAATAGAAACGGCTTTTACCGCCAGACTATCCATGGAATATTTGTTGGAAAAACGTAACCGCAATTTTTTTCCACCCACAGATACACGGACAATCTGACGTAGGGTATTCCCCGAAAGCCCCGGTTCCGGCGGAAGGTTTTTAGGTTCCACCAATTGGGGAGCCGTTGCCCAGGTGGTAAGCCACTGGTCTTTGGAAGACTGCTTTTCCAGACTCTGTGAGGAAGAGCAGGAAACCAAAAATCCCGAAATGATAAAGATGTATAAGTTTTTGAAGCGCATTTTTTCTGTTTTTCGTTTTATCAATCTTTAATTTCTTAGTACAAATCCTCCGTTCGGCTGAATTTCAATCGTAAAGTCGCCTTTTGCATTTACTTTCACTCCCTTTTCTGATGTATTTCCTTTTGCATCATCATTGATAAGTTTCAAGTTTTTCCCTGCAAACATCGGAAGCTTTATTTTCAGTTTTTGGGATTGCTTCTCAGCATTTACGCCAGCCACATACCATTGATCCGCATGTCTTCTCGCAACCACGGCATATTTCCCGGGATAGCCGTCTATGAAAACTGTTTCATCCCAAAGTGTCGGAACTTTTTTCATAAAGCTGAGCTGAAATTCCGGAGCATCGGTCAGGTTATTCGGCATGATGCCAAACATCTGAATGGGATTCTGAAACAGGACTGCTGTAGCCAGCTGAAAACCGTCCGTAGTATGTCTTTTATTTTTATCCCTGTTGGATTTTGTCAAATATTTGTTGAGGAAAGTGCCGCCAAACTCCATGCTTCCCACTGTATTTCTGATGAAAGGATGAAGTGTGGCAAAAAAAGCTTCCTGTTTACGGACATCTTCTGAGAAATAGAGCATTTCTGAAGCAAGAACGGCCTCACTTCCTGCATAATTCGGGTACATTACTTCCCAGCCTCTCGGTAAAGTAGCTCCATGGAAAATTATGGTTAGTCCAAAATCATTGGCATCTGACAGAATATCTTCGTAAAGACGCATGGTTTCCTGTTTGTCTCCTCCGAAGAAATCCACTTTCAGTCCTTTTACACCAACATCTTTCAGCCATTTCATTTCCTTTTTCCGTTCAATGGATGAGCTCATTTTATTTCTAGGTCCCATCGGAGCATCATTCGCCGCACCGTTGGAATTGTACCAAAGTAATACCCCGACATTTTTCGATTTTGCATATTGAATAAGCTCTTTCATGCGGTCTTTACCTATATTTTTATCCCAAAGCGCATCCATAAGAATAAACTGATATTTCAGCGTAGCAGCGAGGTCGATGAATTTCACCTGATCATCATAGTTCATGCTTTTGTCCTGCCACAGAATCCAGCTCCACGTAGATTTCCCAAATTGATAATCCTGTGAAGGCTCATACATCGGATCTATCACATCAAAAGGAATGGTAGTTTCTACGATGGGTTTCAGGGAGCTGCCTACTGTAATTGTTCTCCACGGTGTTTTTCCGGGAAGAGAAACAGCTGCTCCGGTACTTCCGAAGCCGTTATTTTCAGCAATATTCGGATACGCTACTTTATATAGACTTTTTTCTGCTGTGGTTTCAAGGTGTGAAGCACAATACGAACTGTTCACTCCAGTCTCGGAAAGTAATACCCAGCCTTCATTTCCGATATGGAAAAGACCCGGGAAAACGTATCCGTAATCGGATGGCATTCCCAGCTCAGCATCTGCTTTATAGCCGCTTTCATAACTTGGGGCTGTGCGGGCAAATCCTGTCATTGGCTTCATCATAGGTGAAAGAAACGTAGTGGTCTGTGACGGAAATCTGTATCCTGTAGTTTCTGACTGTACCACAACACTCAGCCGCTCTTTCATCGGTGGAATATTATAGCGGAAAGCAATATTGTTGTTGCTGACCTGAAATTCAATGCTTATTTGATGCTGATCTGCATTGATGAAATTAACCGATAAAGTATTGGCTTTGTAATCAATCTCAGATTTTTTGATTTTTTCGTTTGTATATTTCTTAGAAACGATATCTTTTTTGCTGTCGACAAATTTCAGATTCTTTGAGAAATCGGACTCATTGGTTACCAAACCCAGCGGGGATTTTTCAAGCATTGCTTTTCCCTGAAGGATAACATCATATAAGGCTTTTCCGTCCTCTGAAAAAACATGAAGCTTCAGATGCCCATCAGGGCTTGAAATTTCTGCTACCTGCGCAAAGCTTTTGCAGATCAGAAACAGGCTGAATACGATATATAAAACTTTTTTTCTCATAATTAATTATTTTCAAGAAAGGTCCAGTAATCGAAATACATAATATCTGTTGAGGCTTTTCCATTGAATACAAAGTACAGATCATGAGTACCGGTAATCTTTTCAGTTAGCTGAACTTTTACGGTTTCCCAGCGGTCATCTCCACCCGTCATCGGAACCTTTACCGTTGCAGCAACCGGACCGTTCACAGCATCCAGATGAACGGTCATTGTAACGTCACTGTTATGGGTAGTTCCTACTCTTGCAGAGAAGGCAGCGGCTCCTTTTTTCCGGAAATCTACATTCTTTACACTGCTATAAGCCCCATTTTTCTTTGCTTTGATGAAAACACCAGCCTCTTTATTCTGATAGGATTTTACATTTTCCGACCAGGCAATCATTTCAGCCTGATTGAACGAATAAGGATTAACTGCTGCAATAGCTTTTGTAATTCCGTTGGTCATTTTAAATGGTGAGATGGAACCGTCTTTATTGAATGTAAGCTCTTCCAGACTTACCGATCTTGTAAAACCGCTTCCGCCCGGCAATGCACCATTGTGATAAAAGAAATAGGTTTTCCCCCGGAAATCAATAACTCCGGGATGATTGGTGAATGATTTCCCTTCAGTAGGCATTACAATTCCTCCATATTTCCAGGGTCCCTGTGCTGTTTTACCTGTAGAATATCCTATGAATTCGGGAAGCGGACCTCCCGGCCAGAAAAGATAATACAGGCTTTTCCTTTTGTATAGCCACGGCCCTTCCTCGTATTTTGTGGGTCTTTCCGGGTTAGGCTTTCCGTCCCTTTTTCCAAATGATTCTTCGGTCATCGGAACTTCTGTAATATTTCCGGAATAGGAGATCATATCTTCATTCAGCTTTACGTATTTTAATTTAGGATTTCCCCAATACATATGAGCCTGTCCGTCATCATCCACAAAAACGGTGGGATCAATATCTCCCCATTCGCTCTGAACAAGAGGTTTTCCCAGCGGATCATGAAAAGGCCCAAACGGACTGTCGCCAACGGCAACCCCTATAGCGCCTTTGTTATTGGTTTTGGACCACATCGGAACGTATAAAAAAAATTTTCCGTTTCTTTCTACACATTGTGCGGCCCAGGCATCACGTTTTGCCCAGTCGAAATCTTTATACGAGAGAATTGTTCCGTGATCTGTCCAGTTCACCATATCATTGGTGGAATATACTTTCCAGTCGTTCATGGTAAACCAGGTGGAATCGTCTTCATCGTGTGTGGTATATACATACAGCCTGTCATTGTAGACCATTGGTGCCGGATCTGCAGTGTAATTGGTCTGAATAATAGGGTTCTGCGCTGATAAACTTTCGGAAAAACCTATCAGACAAAGCCCCAGTATATATTGTATTGTATTTTTCATAGTCAGTTTTATTTTTTCTGAAAGCTCCAGTAATCGAAATTAAACAGCTTTCTTCCTGCCGTAATATTTTTCCCCTGGAACACAAAATAGACATCGTGAACACCGGAAACAGATTCTGAAATTTTTGAGGTCAGGGTTTTGAACTCTTCCCAGCCACCGGTTCTCGGAATTTCAATCTCGGCTATTTTTGGCCCTTTAACATTATCCAGATGAACTTCCAGAATTCCGCCATCAATTCCTGCGGCAACGGAAGCTGAAAATCCTGAAGTTCCCTTTTCAAAATCTACCGAACGGACCCTGATATACCCTCCTGCTCTGGCATCGGAGACATACACTCCGGTTTTTCTGTTTTCGGAAGTGCTGCATTTTTCCGACCATGCCATAGTTTCGGCTTCGGTTCTCTGATATGGATTTAAGGTTCCAGCCGGAGCTACACCTTCTTTGGTCATGGTGATCTTCGGAATAGTCCCGTCAGCATTATATGTGAATTCTTCTAAAGCAGTTGAGCGTCCATAGCTTCCTCCGGCCGGCAATAATCCGGTATGGTAAAACAGATAGGATTTTCCTTTGAAATCAATAATTCCACCGTGATTGGTAAAGCTGTTGGTCGGCTGGTCGGTCATTATTTTCCCCTGATATTTCCACGGCCCGGTTGGCGATGGGCTGGTTGAATAGGATAAACATTCTGTTCTTCCGGTCATTCCGGCATACATCATATAATATTGATTGTTTCGCTTGTAAAGCCATGGTCCTTCTACATATACATCATCAAATTTTTCCTGCTTTTGCAGAACTTCATCACTTTTCCCGGGACGTCTCAGCCCGCCGAAAGCTTCCACCGATTGCGGAATTTCTGTGATTTTCCCCTG
The DNA here is from genome assembly GCF_059515165.1 of Chryseobacterium sp. CS3K3.1. Taxonomy (NCBI): domain Bacteria; kingdom Pseudomonadati; phylum Bacteroidota; class Flavobacteriia; order Flavobacteriales; family Weeksellaceae; genus Chryseobacterium; species Chryseobacterium sp. CS3K3.1. The sequence goes on from NZ_JCAKRV010000016.1 coordinate 23,243, forward strand.
GTAGGAAGTCATATCTTTATTGAGCTTCACATAAAATAATTTACTGTTTCCCCAATACAGATAAGCCTGTCCGTCATCATCTGTAAAAACCGTAGGATCAATATTATCCCAGGTTCCGGTTGAAATCAGAGGTTTTCCCAAAGCATCTCTGAACGGCCCGGTGGGACTGTCAGACACCGCAACCCCAATAGCCATATTGTTGTCAACGGTCTGGGCACAGATATACCAGTAGAATTTTCCGTTTCTTTCAATACACTGTGCTGCCCAGGCCCTGTCCCGTGCCCAGCTGAAGGACTCTAAAGAAATAGGCGAACCATGGTCTGTATAATTGACCATATCTTCTGTGGAATACACCCTCCATTTGGTCATTGTATAAAAATCAAATCCCGGCTGATCATCCCCTGTATAAACATACATTTTCCCTTTATAGACCATGGGAGCCGGATCTGGCGTAAAATGGGTCTGAATAATTGGATTTTGGCCAAAACAAACCTGGAAAAACCCTAATGCTATTATTAAACTTAAATTTTTCATATTCAATATTTTAAGTTTATTTAAAATGAATATCTGTTTTTTGCCCTGAATAACTTACCGTTTTCTGTCGGCCATCAGGAAGAATCAGGTTGAAACTCCTTGTCTCAATCATCCCTTTGTATTTACCTTTCCGGTCACCTATCGTGAGTGTTTTTGATTTTTCGTTCCAGTGAAAAGGTATTTCTGTATAGGCACCTTTTTCATAATTATAATTATCAAATTCATCTTCGTATACAATGAAATCGGTATCGCTTCCCGGATAAACTTTTATGGTAAGATGATCCCATTTTTTTTCAGTGGCATATTGTACATCAGGCCCCAACGGAATGATGCTTCCTGCTTTTGCATACAAAGGAATAGTCTGAAGATTAACAGATTTCTGAATTTCTTTTCCTCCACTGTATTTTTCATTGGTCCAGAAATCAAACCAATCTGTTCCTTCCGGAAGGTAAACTTTCACGCTTTTATTTTGAGTAAAATCTATATTGGAAACCGAATTATCCTTATTGCCGTCGATTTTATTCCAGCCTTCATTTTCATCGGTTTTAACTGTCTTTTCAGGAGTATACTGGGCATTGAGAACCGGCGCCACCAGCAATGATTTTCCAAAAAGATATTCGTTATTTATATCCCATGTTTTTCTGTCTGAAGGAAAATCCATGGAAAGGGCTCTCATAAAGCTTGACCCGTTTTTTGAAACATCATGGGAAACAGAATAGATATAAGGTAACATACTGTAACGCAGTCTGATGAATTTTTCTATTGCATCATACACAATGTCTCCTTTATTTCCAAACTGATAAATTTCCCTCGCAACATCGGTTCCATGAGAGCGCATCATTGGCGTAAAGGTTCCATACTGCAGCCATCGGACATACAGTTCCTGGAACATTGGATTTTTTGAACCTCCATTTCTTTTGTAAGTACCAGCAAAGAAACCACCGATGTCAGAGTTGAAATTCGGATTTCCTGTAAGACTGAAATTCAATCCTGCCGGTACCTGTTTGCGCAATGTTTCCCAGGAAGAATTGACATCTCCGGACCAGGTGTTGGCGGCATATCGCTGCTGGCCTGCAAAAGCTGATCTTGTTAAAATAAAAACCCTTTTATCACCAGTGGTTTCACGCTGATGATCGTAAACACCGCCTACTGTCATCAGCGGATATGCGTTTCTTACTTTTCTGAATGAGCCAAGGTAGGTTTTAGTGTCCAGGTCTTCTGATTTCTGGCTGAGATGATCGGGTTCTGTTGAGTCCATCCACCAGGAATCTACTCCCAGGCTGAAAATACCTTTGTTCAGATATTTCCAATAAATATTTCTGGCTTCAGGATTGTACGCATCATAAACACGGACACCGGAAGGATAATTCATATCCGGAGGCCAGACATCACGGCCTGATTCAGGCCATGTACTGATATTGAAAAGCATTCCCTTTGAATCCATTTCACGGTATTGCCTGGTCATTGGCCCGAATGACGACCAGATGGAAACTGAAAGATGGGCATTCATATCATGGATCTCCTGTACCATTTTTTTAGCATCCGGAAAGTCGGGACTGATGAAGTCCATGGCGTTCCACTGATAATTATTTCCCCAGTATTGCCAGTCCTGTATAATTCCGTCTAAAGGAACTTTCAGATCACGGTATTTTTTAACCACCTCTGTTAGTTCATCCTGGCTTTTGTAACGTTCTTTGCTTTGCCAGTAGCCATATGTCCATAAAGGAAGCATCGGTACATTTCCCGTAAGGTCACGCATTCCGGCAATTACTCCATCTGCATTTTTACCGTAGATAAAATAATAATCAATACCATCTCCCACTTCTGATGAAAAGGATGTTTTCTGAGGCGTATCCGTAAATTGTGTCGGCGAATAGTTGTCCCAAAAGACGCCATATCCTTTTACAGACTGGAAAAAAGGCACAAAATCCCATGTGTTATTCTGAATCATTTTTACATCGGTATTCCGCTGGGACATTTTTCCATTTTGCAGAATTCCCAGACCGTAAACTGGTTCATCTTTTTCAAGCTGAAAATCCTGTCTTACGGAATAAGTTTGCGTTCCAGCATCGTTAAATGGTTTGAAATCATTTGCGGTTTCTTTCAAAAGCTCTTTTCCGGATAGCAATGTATAGGTGATCACTCCATTTTTAGTATTAATGGAAAGCAGAAGGTCATTTGTTTTTAATGAAATAATATTATTTTTTTCTGAAACTGAGAATTTGATTTTCTGCTCCTGTTTAATGACCGACAAACTATTTTTGACAAATGATTTTCCGGCGGGATATTTAATAATCCTGATCTTATTTTCTCCATAAAATTTCACTTCAACATTCATATGATCAGCGAAAAACTTCAATCCTGAATCTGTTTTCTGATAAGACTGCGCACTGACATTTACCATTCCGGAAAACATGATGACTGTAATAATGGAAGTTTTGATGTTCATCTTTGTAAAGCTCATTTCATTTTAAATTTGAATTATTATATCATTACCTTAAAACATTGAAGCTGTTGCAACTTTTATATTCATTATTTTTAACCACAAATCGAAGATTCGACGAAGTCAAAAGGCACAAAAGTTTTAAACACTTAAGTTTTTTCAAAGCCCAAGCTTTATGCGTAAATAAGTACACCTAAGTTTTTGTGAAAATCTTTGATTTTCATCTCATGTGAACTTTTCTGCGGTACCATTTTTAAACTTACTTAAGTGAACTCAAGTGGCTTAAATAAAAGCTTTTGTGACTTTTGTGGTTTTATAAGTCTAAGTCACTTTACTATTTAAAAAGTACCTGGGCAAACTGATGCAGACTATTTCTCCAAACCGGCCATGTATGACCTCCCGGATAATCTGTGTACGTATATTTAATTCCGGTTTTATCCAGTTCTTTCAACATTTTCTGACCGTTTTCATAAGCAATATCATCTTTTCCACCCATTGAAATCCAGAAATTTCTGATACTGGATGAAAAAGCAGATTTATTTTCATTTAAAAATTTGTACTGTTTATCGGCAACATCCTGAAGCATCGGTAACATATATCCTGAGCTGAAAACTCCCAAACCGGAAAACATATCAGAGTTCTGAATTCCGGCATACAGCGTATAAATTCCACCCATGGAAAGTCCTGCCAACGCACGGTTTTCTTTACCTTTTTTTATCCTGTAATTAGATTCGGCAAACGGAATGATGGATTCTTTCAGTTCTTTTTCAAACATCTGAAGATTGCGTTCTCCAAAGTTCCGGATTCCGCCCTGCCCGATATTCGCATCCGGCATAATGATGATCATTTTTTTTGCTTTTCCTTCTGCAATCAGATTATCCAGAATCAGATTGGTTTTGCCCTGGTTCGCCCAACCGCTTTCATCTTCACCTCCGCCATGTAAAATATACAGTGCAGGATAAGATTCAGCAGGATTCTGGTCGTAACCCGGTGGCGTGTAAATAAAAATTCTTCTCCAGGAATTGGTAACTTTGGAATAGAAGTTTTTAATACGGATATCTCCATGAGGGACGTCTTTTAATGCATAGAAATCATCTCCTTCGAAAGGAATATCTATTCCACTGGCATACCTTCCCATTCCGTAGAATGTTTCGCTGGACGGGTCAGCAACCGCAACACCATCAATCAGAAGGGAATAATAATGGAAGCTTCCGCTTTGCGGATCAGTTGTACCTGTCCAGAAGCCATCAGCATCTTTTTTCAGGTCATATTTTTTCCCTAAATCGATCTGAACTTTCTGTGCTTCCGGTGCCTTCACTTTGAACATCACTCTTCCGTCCGGAAGGATCTGAGGATACCGGGCATTTCTGATATTGGTTGCTGCAGGAGTTCCCAAAACGGTAAATCCTTCAAACTTAGTTTTGTCAACAGGCTTAAACAACAGCTGTGAAAAGATGTATAAATCATTTTTCCAAACCTTAAAATCGTGACCGCCTGGTTCTATATAAAAGATATGAGGGATTTTATTTTTTCTCAGATAATCGCTGGTTCTTTTGCTGAAAGGCATCAGCCCGTCTGCATCACCGCAGGAAATAAAAATCAGCTTCAGCTTTAACGCATCCTGTGGATTGGGTAAAAGCTTATTGGGCTCTTTTGTATTGGGTGCAGAAGAAAATGCGCCCAGCCAGGCAAACTTATCAATGTTTCCGAAAGCAAAATTCTGTGTCTGTCCGCCTCCCATTGACAACCCTGCCAAAGCACGGTTTTCACGGTCTTTTTTAACCGGATATTTTTTCTCTACAAACGGAATCAGGTCATTCAGCAGATCTTTTTCAAAAGTTGCGAAGGCCTCAACTTTATCCTGAGCCATTATATTTCCCGTTGCTCTGTCATCCTTCATCGCACGGCCGTTGGGAAGTACAACAATCATCGGCTGCAGTTTTCCCTGTGCATACAGATTGTCCAGAATAATATTGGGTTTTCCCTGATTAAACCACTCTTTTTCATCCCCGCCGATGCCGTGAAGAAGATAAAGAACAGGATATTTTTCACCTTTTTTGAATCCCGGTGGTGTGTAAATCAAAGCTTTTCTTGTTGTTCCAACAGTTTTTGACGGATATTGAATCGTGTCAATTTTCCCGTGGGAAACAGCAGCGTTTTCCACATCGAAACCCTGCGGCGCCTGTTGATCAAAGGTTTGTGCGGAAACGAACATTCCCGACAAAACAAGTCCTAAAGCCCATACAACTGATTTATTCATGATTTTTATTTGTATTTTTTACACTTATTATTCCAGATAAAAAAATAATAGCAAGGCTGTTTTAAAGTTTTATAATTGATTATTTTTAACCGCAAAAGGCACAAAAGTTTTAAACACTTTAATCTTTTCAGAGCCAAACTTCATGTGTAATAAGTACACCTAAGTTTTGTGAAAATCTTTGATTTTCATCTTATGTGAACTTTTTTACACAATCATTTTAAACTTACTTAAGTGAACTCAAGTGTTTTAAAATGAAAGCTTTTGTGCCTTTTGTGGTTATGTTAGGTTCAAACAACCTAACATTAATTCTATCTATTTACAGCAGACTTTTATCTGCTTCTGATTCTTATTTTCCAGCTTGACTGACTCTGAAAAAGTCCACATCTACAAATCCTCCGGTATTTTTAGTGGCATAATTAAAAACTGCGAATTTCGATCCCATAAAAAATCTACGGTAATCAAAGATCATTTTGTAATCTTTTGCCATTTCCGTCCAGTTCTTCTGATCAGTACTGTAATAAAAGTCTGCAAGATCTTTCCCGAGGTTAAAATCAGCATCAATACGGAGGAAAATCTTATCAGAATTAAGAGGAATCCGTTTTTTTTCTTCTTTTTTAACTCCAGTAATGGCTTTTGTTTTATTGTCCAGGCTCACTTCGTTGGTTGAAAAAACAATGAATCTTTCTCCACCTTCCTTCACTACTGACAAAATCCCGGAATCCCCGTTGAAGGCACTGAAACCCGCTACATCTCCATCTTTCATTCCTGTAAGATCCATAGCGACAAGTGCTGAAGAAGTCGGACCTTCCATTCTCTGGGTCAAAGTATTGGGTGCTGCATACAGATTGTCTACCACTCTGCTGGTTTTCAGTCTCAGAAAGCCTTTTCTTTCGGATAAAGACCAGGCTTCATTCACCGGATTATGATTCCATTGCCACTGGATTTTCATTGTTTTATCAGAGAATTCATCGCTTTCCACCAAATGATTTTTGGGTTTGAACGGTGGAAGCGGAACTTCTCCTTTCAAAGGAACTTTTCCGTTATCTCCCAGTACCGGCCAGTCATTTTCCCATTGAACGGGCAGCAGCAGCGGAACGCGTCCTACTCCATTTCTGTCCTGGAAAATAAGGGAATACCAGTTTCCGTTTTTATCATCTATCAAAGCGCCCTGTCCTGCATAGGAAAATCCTAAAAAATTATCTTCCAGAACTACTTTTTTCTCGTAAGGACCTGTCACTTTATCTGCCCTGTAGACTACCTGACGGCGTTTTCCGTTTCTTGGCCAGGATATCATCATCATATAATATTTTCCGTTTCTTTTGATGATCTGATTTCCTTCCAGAAGTCCGGTCTCCGAGGCATCTTTCTGAAATACCTCAGTTCCATCCGGGTTTCCGATCACTTCTTTAAAATCAGGACTCAGTTCAAAAACCTCGTTGGAGGTGAAAACATATATTTTGTCATCATCATCGAAAAACAGTGAAGCATCATGAAAATGCCGTGTTCTGGTAATGAGTTTCCATTTTCCTTTTTCGGGATCATCAGTCACATAGAAATAAGATTTGAAAGGTTCATCATTCGGAGAGAATAAAACGTAATATTTCCCTTTATGATAGCGGATTGAGGAAGCCCATTGGCCCCTTCCATAAACGGTTCCGTTCAATAAATCATATTTTGAGTTGTCATTCAAAGTATCGAAAACATACCCGGACATTTCCCAATGTACCAGATCCCTGGAATGCATTACCGGAGCTCCGGGCATCAGATGCATGGTGGTACTGATCAGGTAAAAATCATTTCCGTTTCTGGTAATGGATAGATCCGGCGCATCTGCCCAGATGATGGGATTTGTAAATGCTGTACTCTGTTTTCCGGAAGGATTTACCTGGGCTGAAAGAAGATTCAGCCCGATAAATCCCAATAAAGAAACTATATAAGATTTTTTGATTTTCAAAATGTACTGTGATGTTTGGTTTTACTCTATTTCAATTTTAGAAGGAAACACTTCGACGAGCTCAGTGTGACATTGTTAATACTAACTTAATTCGGTATAATATCATTGGAAGAGGTGCTGTAAAGCCCGATAAGGCTTCCTGTAAAACCTCCTGCTACATCAGTGGAAAGTATATCTCCTGAAACGGGTCCACCAAGATTTTTGAAGTTTTTGCCGTCCAAAGAATAATTGAAGCTATGTTGATCTTTATCAGCAACAACCTGCAATTTAACCGGTTTGGATAATGAAATTTTCTCGCTGGCAATCAGCTTTGACTGTCCTTTTTCCGTTCTTTCCAATACGATGTAGAAATCTTTATCTTTTTTTGTGATTCCGAAAACATAATTGAATGTTTCACTTTGATAACAGGTAATTCCTGCCAGCTCTTTTCCTGATTTAGGCTTAAAATCCAAGGTTACAGAGGTTTCAAAATCTTCGTGCTGTAATCTGTGGAATAATGCCGAAACCGGGGCCAATGCTTTGATATTGGTTGCAAAAGGGTTTACTTTTACACCGTTTTTTGTAACCGTAATAAAGCTTTCACGCGGTCCGCGCATCGCAATCCATCGGAAATCAAGATTTTTATCGGTTAATTTATCGTTATAGGTAAAGTTTCCGTTCGGGAAAAATCCGCTTTGCCCGGTTTGGTTCTGAACGCCTTGTGGCATTTTCAATTTTGGTTTCATCGGAACCAGGCCATTTTGGAAAACTGGATACGTTCCGCTCCAGTCTACAGGAAGAATGAACGTTTCACGGCCTTTGTTAACCCGGTTGCTGACATTCGGACGAATTGCTAAAAATACACCATACCATTGTCCGTCCGGACCTTCCACCAAATCTGCGTGACCTGCCCAATCCACTTTTTCTTTTCGGTCTCTCGGAAAATATCTTTGTGTAAGAATTGGATTATTTTTAGCGGGAACAAACGGTCCTTTCGGAGAATCTGCCATAAAAATCACTTCGCTATGGTTGCCTCCGGTTCCGCCTTCTGCACACATCAGGTAATATTTTCCGTTCTTTTTGTAAATATGGGGACCTTCAATCCAGATGGGTTTTTGGGAAAGATCCACGCCTCCGTTTACAATAATCTTATCCGAGCCCGCAACTACCTGGTCTTTTTCGAGGTCATAGTCCCAAATCTTAATAACACGGTGGCCGTTGTACTGCTCAGTACCTTTCGGCGGAGCATCATTGTGAACGATATATGCTTTTCCGTCATCATCAAAGAAAACAGAGGGATCAATACCTTCAAAATTCAGTTTCTGAACTTCGCTCCATCCTTTTGACGGATCTTTGGTTTTTACGACCATATTTCCGATACCACCTGCAAACTGGGTAGTAATCATATAAAAAGTATCGTTATGCTTATTGTATTTGATATCCGGTGCATAAATTCCATGCGAAACGCCCGAATTTTCAACTTTAAGCTGTGAAGGCCTGTCCAAAACGTGTCCCACCTGTTTCCAGTTTACCAGATCTTTAGACGTAAAAATCGGAACGCCCGGAAACATTGAGAAAGAAGAGTTTACCAGGTAATAATCGTCGCCTTTTTTGGTAATGCTTGGATCGGGATAACAGCCCTGTAAAATCGGAGAATAAAATTCGTCCGGTTTAAGAGGATTGTCATTATATATTTTATCGTTTCCATGGTAATTAAAGTCTGAGAATGTCTGGGCAGAAATCGAAGTCACCGAGAGCAAAGCAGCTGCTGCAAGGATATTCGTTTTATTTCTGAAGAAAGCTAAATTCATTATATTCTGTTTCATTGTTATTCTTTTTTTATAGTTTTTAAAATGTATATTTTTGAATAGGTGTTGTTCTTTTTAACGCTAAGTCCGCAAATTTTTTAACTACATCCTTAATAAGGTTCGCAAGGGCGTTACACTCAGCAATGGGTATCATATTTTATTATTATAATCGATTACAGATCATTATTTATATAGTTTTTATAAGGTTTTCTTGCGGTTGATTATTTTAATCAATCCCCAGGCTGTAACATAGGATATTCCGGCTATGAAAAATATAATGTTGTAGCCCCCGTTGATGTTTCCTGATTTTTTAAAAGCGTCGAGAACAATTCCGATAAAAAGCGGAAAAATAATTCCTGCCGCTGAGCCCAGCATTCCGCCAAAACCAATGACAGAACTGACATAATTATTAGGCAACTGATCTCCGACCGTAGTCATAAGATTGGCTCCCCATCCTTGATGCGCAGCTGTTGCCAAGGCAATGATGATCGTGATCATCCACATATTATCTACATATTTTGAGAACATGACCGGAACAACCATTAATGCAAATAATAACATTGTAATGCTTCTGGCCCTTCCGATGGCCCAGCCTTTTTTGATCAGAAATGATGAGAGATAACCTCCGCCAATACTTCCGATGGTAGTTCCGCTGTAAATAATAATCAATGGAAGGGATGGTTTTGTTAAATCCATCTTGAATACATCCGAGAAATACGCCGGAAGCCAGAACATGAAGAAATACCAGATAGGATCGGTTAACATTTTACCGATGGCAAATGACCATGTTACTTTATATTTCAGTAATTCCGATAAAGGAATTCTGGTTTTCTCATCTATTTTTTCAGCCTGATCACTTTTTATGTACTGCAATTCTTCCTTGCTGATATTTTTGGCTTTTTCCGGTACGGTATAAAATTTCCACCAAAGAATAATCCAGACCATGCCCAAAGCACCAATCCATACAAAGGTCTGTCTCCAGCCGTAATGCCCAAGAATGAACGGAACCAATAGCGGCGCCAAAATCGCTCCCACCGTCGCTCCCGAGTTAAAAATTCCCGTTGCCAGTGCTCTTTCTTTTTTGGGAAACCATTCGGCCACAGATTTGATGGCAGCAGGAAAATTTCCTGCTTCACTGATGCCTAAGGTACTTCTCGCAATGATAAACCCAATGGTACTTTTTACAAAACCATGTCCTATAGAGGCCAAACTCCATACAATAAGGGAAACCGCATACCCGATTTTGGTTCCTACCTTATCTATAAACCTTCCCATCGCCATATAACCGATGGCATATGTCGTGGTAAAGGCCATGACGATATAGCTGTAATCTTTTTCATCCCAGCTGAATTCTTTTTCCAGCACAGGTTTCAGCAAACCCATTACCTGACGGTCAAGGTAATTGATCGTAGTGGCGAGAAAGACAAGAGACAGCATCCACCATCTTATATTACGGTTTTGAGGAGCCTGCATTGAGTTATTGATTAAGTTGTTGTAATAATTTTTTTGTTTTCACTGTCAGTTCTTCTTCATTAAAATCTTTTCCAATTAGGGAACTTCCCAACCCTGCCGCTATGGCGCCTCCATTGAGCCATTCTCTGATATCTTCAGTTTCAGCATGAATTCCTCCGGTTGGCATAAAATTCATTCCCGGAAAAACAGGTTGCACCGATTTGATGTAGTTCTTCCCTAAAGCATCTGCCGGGAATATTTTAACGAGTGTCAATCCATTCTGATAGGCAATATTGATATCGGAAGGGGTAAAGCAGCCCGGAATCAGAATGATATTTTTTTCGAGAGCATGTTTCACCAGTGCTTCATTGATAACAGGTGTAATGATAAAGTCTGCTTTTACGTTAGCATAATCATCCATTTCCTGTATGTTTTTTACCGTTCCGATTCCTAACAACAGACCAGGAAATTCTGTATGGGAAATTTCTTTCAGCTTAGTGAAATTTTCCAATGCCTGATGGCCGCGGTTGGTGTATTCTATCACACGGATTCCTGCTTCGTATAAAGCTTTTACGATATTTTTTGAGACTTCAAACGATTCGTTATAAAACAACGGAACGATTTTCTGATCTTTTATCTTTAGTACTATTTCACTCATAATGTTTCGATATTAATGCTTTCATCAATGGTATCTCCTTTTATGAAAAGCTTTTTAAAAGCAACTTTTGTCGCATCTTCCAGGATTTGCTCATCAGAATTTCCTTTTAGAATTCCATGAATCAAGGCCGCCATGAAAGAATCACCGCTTCCTACCCTTTCTTCAATGGTATCTGAGTTATATTTTTCCGAAATCAAAAGCTCATCAGTAAATAAGGTGGCAAAATAATTGACCCGGTTTCCGTTTGTAAAGCGGAAGGTATTTGCAACTTTTTCCACCTCCGGGAATTGTCTTCTGATTTCCAATGCTGTTTTTTCGGCCTGTTTCAGAAGATTTTCATCATCAAACTTTCCATTAAGCTCATATTCAACAGGAATATTCAGGAACTGCTCCACAGACCAGATATTTCCCATAAGGACATTCACAAAAGGCATCAGCTCTTTAATTTTGTGAGGATTCTGATTTTGCCAAAGCAACGCTCTGTAATTCAGGTCGAGGGAAACCGTGATATTTCTTGTTCTGGCTTCTTTCATGATTTGCAGACATTTGCGGAATGCGTTGTCACTCAGAGCAGGTGTAATAGTACTGATGTGCAGCCATTTTACTCCTGAAAATATCTCATCATCACTGAAAGTTTCAAAATCTGACTGGGTAAAAACAGACGGAAAGCGGTCGTACACCACTGAAGCGTTCTGCATATCTCCATCAGAAGAAAGATAAAATGTTCCTATTCTCCCTTGAGTTTTTTCTGCAAGGACTTCTATTCCTTTATTGTTAAGCTGGGACTCCAGCTGGTTTCCTACGAAATTTTCCGGTAAAGCTGAAAGCAATTTCACAGGATTCTTCCACTGGGAAAGTGCTGCTGCCACATTATATTCAGCGCCGCCCACATACATCTTCAGAGACTGCTCATTGAGCCAGTTTCCTTCGGAATCCGGGGCAAAGTGGAGGAGCAGTTCCCCGAAACATAGTATTTTCACCGAGTCCTGCATGGTATTAGATTTCAAAATAATTTTTGGTATTATGATAACAGATATCCTGAATGATCTTTCCTACCCATTTTTCATCATCGGGAAGAAGACCTCTTTCCATTTCACTTCCGAACAGATTGCACAAAAGTCTTCTGAAATAATCGTGTCTTGAAAATGACAGCAGGCTCCGGGAATCGGTAAGCATTCCGACAAAAGTGCTGATCAGACCGATATTGGAAAGTGTATTCATCTGTTTGGTCATCCCGTCGAGCTGATCGAGAAACCACCAGGCTGCTCCAAACTGTACTTTGGATTTTATGCCTCCTTCGTTGAAATTTCCGGCAAGGGCTGCCAGAACTTCATTACATGCCGGATTCAGATTGTAAATAATGGTTTTGGCCAGTTTTCCTTCTGAATTCAATGCATCCAGTAAAACACTCAACCGCTGTGCATAATAGGGTTCTCCAATGGCATCGTATCCTGCATTGGCACCCATTTTCCTGAACATTTCTGAATTGTTGTTTCGGGTTGCCCCTACATGAAACTGCTGTACCCAGCCTTTTTCTGCATACATTTTGCAAAGCTCTTTCAGCATATAACCGCATAAGGCATCCGGATCGGAAAATGTCGGAATATTCCCTTTCAGGAATTCTGAAAACTCTTTTTCAAGGTTTGGACTCCACTTTGTGGTATCCGGGAAATATTCAAAGCCGTGATCCGCTACTTTTGCTCCTGTTTCCACAAAATAATTGATTCTGGACTGAAGTGCATTCAACAGATCAGAAGCTGACACAATGGAAAACCCGCAGACTTTTTCAAGCTTTTTAATTCCTGAAAGATACTGTTCGGAATTAATCATATTAATATAAGCATCAGGGCGGAAAGCCGGAAGAACAGCTGTCTGGAAACTGCTGCTTTTTAAAGCTTTATGATGAACCAGATCATCTGCAGGATCATCCGTAGTACACAACGCTTCTACTTTAAAATTCTGAATGATGGATTGTGGTAAAAAGCCGTCTGTCTGCAGACTTTCATTCATCTGATGATATACCGTATCTGCATTATTGGGTGATAAATATTCGTTGATACCAAAAGGATTTTTGAGTTCCAGATGGGTCCAGTGAAACAGCGGATTGCGAAGCGTATAAGGCACCACTTCTGCCCATTTCATGAATTTTTCGTGATCAGAAGCATTTCCGGAAATAAATTGTTCATCAATGCCAAAATTTCTCATGGCTCTCCATTTATAATGGTCACCATCCAGCCAGATAGCGTTTGGAGAACGGAAGTTCTGATTAGCAGAAATAACATCCGGTTCCAGATGATTGTGATAATCGATCACCGGCATGTCTTTGGCATATCCGAAATACAGATTCTCTGCCTTTGCTGATTCAAGCAAAAACAATTCTCCGAAAACGTTTTTATTTTTAATGGAATTACTCATTATTTATTTTTACAATCCTGGATTTAATTAACTTGTTTAAGCTCTGCAAAACCACAAAAGTCACAAAAGCTTTGTTTTTAGAACACTTCAATTATGCTTATGCAGAAAAGTTCACATAAGATGAAAATCAAAGATTTTCACAACACTTAGGTGTCTACATTTAAAAACAGAACCCTTAATGAAACCACTAAGGTCCTGTTTGATGATATGAAGAAATTAGCTTTTATACTCCGCTGAATGCGCTGAAACCTCCGTCAACAGGAATCAATGCTCCTGTGATGAAACTTGCAGCATCGGAACACAGAAACTGTACAACCCCGTTCAGTTCTTCTACTTCTCCAAATCTCTGCATCGGTGTTTTCGCCATTACTTTTTTGCTTCTCTCCGTTAAGCTTCCATCCGGATTCAGAAGGATTGCACGGTTCTGATCTCCAATGAAAAATCCGGGAGCCACGGCATTAACGCGTATTTTATCTCCAAATTTCAATGCCAGATCAGAGGCCAGCCATTGGGTAAAATTGGTAATTGCTGATTTAGCGGCAGAATATCCGGCCACTCTTGTAATTGCTGAATACGCAGCCATGGAAGAAATATTAATAATGTTTCCGCTCCCCTGCTCCGCCATTACTTTTCCGAAAACATAGCTAGGGTAAACGGTTCCGTTGATATTAAGATCGGTAACCTCTGCCCATCCTTTTATATTCATATCAAAAAATGACTGTTCGGGAGATAAGGTGGCTGCCGGAATATTTCCACCCGCTATATTAAGCAGAATATCAATACGGCCATACTTTTCCTTTATTTTCACTGAAGCGGCTTCAAGGCTTTCAATATCCATCACATTGGCTTCTACAGCAAGTGCATCCCCGCCCAAATCTGTCAGTTCTTTTACCCGGGCTTCCAGTGTTTCCTGGTTTCTTCCCAGTGCAACAACTTTTGCTCCGGCTTCTATAAAACTTTTGGCAAGACTGCCTCCTAAAACGCCCGAAGCCCCTGTGATGACTGCTACTTTGTTTTCAATACTAAACAGGTCTTTCATTTTACTTTTTATTATTTATTACAAACGCAGATTAATTTTTTTGTAATTCCGACTGTACTGCAGCCATTACTCCTTCGATCTGGCCCAATGCCAGCATTCTTCCTAAAAATGAATAACCTGGATTATAACCTTTGTCAACATCTTCTGTTAAAAGTCTTCCGTGGTCAATTCTCATCGGAAGATCAGGATTTTCTTTTTCGAATACACGGATCACTTCAATGAGCTTTCCTCTTCCTCCCAGGTGATGAGCCTCGATAAAATCACCATTTTCAAAGACATTTGTGCTTCTCAGGTGAACGAATCTGGTTCTGTGGGCAAATTTTTGCGCAAGCTTTGGAACATCATTCTGAAGGTTGGCGCTTAAAGATCCGGCACAGAATGTTAATCCGTTGTGAGGATTATCAACAGCTTTCAGAAGCCAGTCGATATCTTCTTCATTGGTCACTATTCTGGGTAAGCCCAGTAATGAAAAAGGCGGATCATCAGGATGTACACACATCTGGATATTCCATTTTTCGCAGACAGGCATTATTTTTTCAAGGAAATATTTCATGTTCTGACGAAGCTGATGCTTATCTATACCATCGTACAAAGCCAGCAGACTTTTGAACTTTTCTACAGGATTCAATTCGCCTTCTTTGATATTTCCATTCACGAAACCCTGTGTTTTTACAATGACTGAGTCTATCAGGTCATGATTATCTTTTTCCGTTAAGGTATTTTTTAATTCTTTTACCTTTTGAAGGATTTCCGGGTCATAATCGTTTTCTGCTCCTTCTCTTTTAAGGATATGAATTTCGAAGTATGCAAACTTGGCTTTGTCAAAATAAAGTGAGGATGAACCGTCTTCCCATTCGTGAAAGAGGTCGGTACGTGCCCAGTCGAGAACGGGCATGAAGTTGTAGCAAACTGTTGTAACACCTGCTTTACCCAGATTTTCCAGGCTTATGATATAATTTTCTATTAAAGAGTCACGGTCTTCGCCTCCATATTTGATGGCTTCGCTCACGGGAAGGCTTTCCACAACAGACCAGCGAAGTCCGTGGCTTTCTATATAGTTTTTATAATCATTGATGGCCTCTGAATTCCAGATTTCTCCGTTTGGGATATCGTGCAGGGCAGAAACAATTCCTTCTACTCCTATTTGACGAAGTATGGTGAGTGCTATTTTGTCTTTTTTGCCAAACCAACGCCAGGTTTTTTCCATAGTTTTAAAATTTAATTCAGATAAACAAAGCAGGTGCTTTTCACACCTACTCTGTTACTGATATGAATGTAGAATGAAATTAATTGTATCCTGGATTCTGATATTTTGCTTTAATATCTGCCGATACTTCCATCGCATCAATCTGATTCTGAGGAATCGGTCTCAGATAATGAAATGGTTTTATCGTTCTAGTAACTGTTTGCGGAGCATGATCTCCATAAGAAGCTCCTCCAATCTGATAACTTGCCGCATAATCTCCCCACTTCTGTGTACGTACCAGATCATACCATCTGTAGAATTCTCCGTAATATTCACGGGATCTTTCTGCAAGGATATAATCAATGGTAATTACAGATGGCGTAGCAGCCGTCATCGCTGCACTGTTATCTGCTACATAAGCGGTATTCTGTGCATTATTGAACTTCCATTTTCCGGCACGGGCACGGATGACGTTGATAAGATCTCTGGCTGTCATAGCTCCTGAAGCACCTTTTACAGCTGCTTCTGCAGCAATAAAATAGAATTCTGAAAATTTGGCAACACTGAAAGGACGGGTTAATCCTGCATTCGGATATCCTAATCCATTTGGATCATCGGTACGGTAAGTTCCTATTTTCCAAAGACCAGGATATACAATTCTGCTGATTCCGTTCGGTGCAATGACCCAGTCTGCTCTTCCTGACAGAGTTCCTGCTCCCACACCACTTTGCCCTGCTCCCGTAGGATAAGAAGGAGTCTGGCTGTCATCATTAAGGAAGCTTAAAATAGCTCCTCCTGGCTGTACAGGCAGATTATTGGCATTATAAAGTACAGGTACTGTCGTAAGACCCGTTCCATTCTTGTTCCAGTTTCCTCTGTAAGTGGTTACAAAGGTTCCGTCATAACGGGAATCGTTGGTTTTATCTGCAAAAGTATTTTTAATAACCCCTAAAGTAGGACACATACGAACCCAAGGACGTCCCAAAGGCTGTGATGCTTCTCTCTGTACGGGGCTAACAACGTCTGCCCCTAACCATGCTGTTGTTCTACTACTTTTGATGGCAGTATAGTTCCAGGTCTGCATCCATGCTGCAAAATTGTCCGGAGCCCAGCCTGATCCGAATCCTACAGGATCACTTTCGTTATAGTATGTGCTCGACTGAGTATGATCTGCATACAACATCGATTCGGCATTCCTGTCATTGGAACCTACATTCACATCATAGAAAGTAGGCTGAAGCGCATAAGGTCCGGGATTGTTGATTCCTTCCATGGCGATATCATAAGCCTGCTGGAAATACCACTGGGCATTGTGTCCGTCCGGGTCAGTTCTTGCTGTTTCAGGATACGTTGGAATTCCGTTTGGATTCTGCAGCCACCATCCATAAGTAAGGTAAGCTTTGGCAAGCATCAATCTTGCAACATTTTTGGTTACACCTCCCGTTACCCTTGGTGATGCAGGTAAATTTTCTATTGCTTTTTTAAGGTCAGCAAAAACCGTTTTTGTATATACTTCCGGTACGGTATTTCTTACGGAAGAGGTGGAAGGTAAAGTGTTATATTTCAATTCTCCTGCTCCTAAATCCAGAGGAACTCCTCCATAGGTCTGTACGAGCATGAAGTAGTAAAATCCGCGGAAGAAACGGGCTTCAGAAATCATAGATTCTGCAATTCCGAATCCTGGTCCTTTTTCAATAATTCCGTTGGCAGTATTGATATACGGAAATACGGAGTTCCAGACCATACTTGTAGGAAAGGTATTGGAATTGATAATCCCGTTTCCGGACATATCCAATTCTTTGAAGTTTCCATCCGCACTTTGTGCCCAGGTAGATTCATCAGTTCCGTTCTGACAATTGCTCATAAAGTAGCCGTTGCCATACAGTAATCTCATCTGTCTGTATAAAGCCGTAAATCCCTGATTAACACCATCCGGCGTATTAAAATAATCAGCGGTATATATTGATCTTGGCTGTTCATCAAGAATTTCATTACAACCTGTAAATGTTAAGGATAAAAAGATTGCTCCTAATAACAGTTTTTTATTAAAATTTATCATGACAATACAGTTTTAAAAGGTTAAGTTAAGTCCCATTAAGTAATTTCTTGTGGAAGGGTTATTGGTTCCTATAACAAGCTGGCGGCTCTGATATCCGCTTACCGCCTGATTTTCATTTCCGAAAGAGTTCGGTTCCGGATCCATCCCTGAGAACTTATGATACGGTGAGAATAGTACAACAGGATTAGTCACGGTGAAGTAAATTCTTAAGCTGGTAATTTTCAGATCCTTTAAAAAATCTTTGTTGACATTATATCCTAAAGTAATGGTACGAAGCTTAAGATAAGAAGCATCAAACATGGCTAAAGTTGAAGAATACTTCGGATTATCACCACTCAGATGGCGCCCCGGACGTGGAAAATAAGCTCCTGTATTGTCTTCTGTCCAGTAGTCTACATCCACGTTATTCCCTCTTCCCGTTAATCTGTTAAGATAACTTGCTGATCCGTAAATCGTACTCACCAGGATTCCTCCGTGCTGGAAAGCTCCTACTGTACTCAGTTCAAAATTTTTGTAGGCAAAGCGCATATTAAAACCTCCCTGGAATTTCGGAGCCGTATCAAAAATCTGTCTGTCATCCGGTCCAATTGCTCTTACCGGAGTTCCGTCAGCATTATAGCCTCCGGTATAAAGAACCTTGATAGATCCTATAACATCCGCAGCAGTTCCCGGCTCCAGAATGCTCTGATACGGGTCACCAGCCTGCCAAAGACCGATGTACTGATAATCATACAATGAATTGATATTATGTCCTACAAACCATGAGTTATTGATGTCACGTTGTGTTCCGGATGCAAGCGATAAAATTTTGTTTTTATTGGTGTAAAAATTAACTCCTGCTTCCCAGGTAAATCCATCCGGATTATCAAAAATAACCCCGTTTAAAGAAACTTCAACTCCTTTATTTTCTGTTTCTGCTACATTGGAAACAATGGAAGACCATCCGCTTGATGCCGGAAGGCTTTTCTGTGTTAACAGGTCATAGGTATGGGTTTTGTAATACTCCACACTCCCTGTAAGGCGGTTGTTCAAAATCCCGAAATCTACTCCGTAGTTTTGTGTTTTTGAATATTCCCATCCCAGGCTTGGGTTAGGTGGCTGATTTCCATAGATCCCTGTACTTCCTGCACTTCCGTAGTTATAAGGAGCAACGTTAAATCTTCCCATCGTAGAATATGGATCCACTGCCTGATTGGAGGTCTGTCCCCATCCGGCTCTGAATTTAAGGAGATTAATTGCTTTGATATTCTGCATGAAAGATTCGTTGGTAACATTCCATCCTAGTGATAATGCGGGATAGGTATGCCATTTGTTACCCGGTGCCAGTCTGGAAGATCCATCGGCACGAAGTGTCGCTGTAAGCATGTACCTGTTATCATACGTATACATGATTCTTCCCATCGCTGAAAGCAGGCCGGTTTTCCAGTACACCTGGTCTTCAGGTCTTACGGTAATATCAGCCTGAGGCGACTGTCCTAAATTATAATACTGGAAAAAGTCTGCCGGAACATTCTTTGCACTCATGTATGAGCTTGTATACTTATTCTGTTCTGCTGAATAAAGAGCTACAGCATTTACCTTATGTTTACCAAATGTACGGTCATACGTTAAAAGGTTTTCCAACACCCAGTGGTAGGTCTGGTTATTCCCTCTTCCTGCAGCTGACGGTCCCAGAGGGTTTGTATTGAAGACTCCTACACCACTATAGTTTCCGCTGTTTGAAGTACGGAAATCCAACCCTACATTTAACCTGTATTTTAATCCTTTGATTGGAAGGCTGGCTTCTCCGTAAAGGTTGTTATAGGATGCAAAAGATTTGGTTTCGTCAATATATTTCTCCGCCAGGCTCTCCAGGCTTCTTCTGGTATAAATCCATGTCTGATCGATACCGCCAGCTGTACTCATTACTCTTTTGGGAGTTCCGTCCGCATTATAAGGATTAGCAATAGGAGAATATCCTAAAACAGCTCCTGGGTTTACCCCATTTCCTTCAGAAACAGAATAGTTTGTATTGGTTGTAAAACCAAACTTAAAGACAGATCCTACCTGCTGGTCAATCGCCATTCTCAGGGCGAATCTTTCGTAACTCTGAATAGGAATTAATGCATTTTGTTTAAAATAGGACAATCCTACATTATAATTTCCACCTTCTGTTCCTCCTGAAACCCCTACATCGTGACTGGTCATCATCGCCGGTTTATAAAACAGGCTCTGCCAGTCAGTATTGACGCTGTTATTTTCATCAGCTCCGTTGGAATACAAAGGTGTCGTATTTCCTGCAGGAATGGCATAAGCACGCAGTTTTGCAAACTTAGGACCATCCATCATCGGATATTTTGAAAACAATGTCTGGACTCCTGTAAAGGTATTATAACTGAATTTGGGCCTCTGCCCTTTTGCTCCTCTGTTGGTGGTAACGAGGATAACACCGTTTGCTCCTCTGGACCCGTAGATAGCTGTAGCAGAAGCATCTTTCAGGATGTCAATACTTTTGATATCACTTGAGCTGATGTCTCCCAGTGACCCTACGAAAGGAATACCATCCAATACAATCAGCGGGTTATTATCTCCTGTCAGAGATCGTGTTCCCCTGATACGGATCTGCATGGCAGCCCCCGGTTTTGTGGAGGTTTGTGAGATATCTACCCCTGCCGTTCTTCCCTGTAATGCCTGGGTAATGTTGGCAGAAGGTACTTCACGCAGGGCATCTCCTTTTACAGTGGCTACAGAACCTGTTACAGCTTCTTTTCTCTGGGTTCCATATCCTATCACAACAACTTCATCTATTTTATTTTCTTTAGCTACTGTATCTTTCTTAACCTGTGAATATGCTATGCCGCAAGGCAATAGAGTCATTGCAAAAAACAGTGCTGCTCTATTGCTTTTATTGAAATAAAATCGGTTCATAATTATTATTTTAATATTAGTTGTTGAATAAAAGGCTCTTTAATAATTATTGTGTATAAAAATCCTTAGTGTTTATAAGCCTTTTATTTTTAATTATATATACATATTCACGATGGCTTCAAACAATTCCTGTTTTCCGCTTTTTGGCTGTGGTTCGCCGATTTCGTGAGCTATTCTCTGCAGATCTTCCAGTGTAAGCGTACCTTCTTCAAATGCTTTTCCGTTTCCGTTATCAAAAGAAGCATAACGGTTTGTTCTCAGCTTTTTGTAATCTGAATTTTCAAGGATATCAGCTGCAGCAAGAAGACCTTTTGCGAATACATCCATTCCTGAAATGTGGGAAATGAACAGATCTTCAGCATCAATAGAATTTCTTCTGATTTTGGCATCAAAATTTACCCCTCCGGTTCCCAGACCTCCTGCCGGAAGCAATACAAGCCAAGCCTGAACCATATCGTAATAATCAATTGGGAACTGATCTGTATCCCAACCGTTCTGATAATCTCCTCTGTTGGCATCAATACTTCCTAAAAGGCCTGCATCAACAGCAGCCTGAAGCTCATGTTCGAATGTATGACCTGCCAATGTAGCGTGATTCACTTCAATATTCAGTTTAAAATCCTTATCTAATCCGTAATGTCTAAGGAATCCTATTACGGTTTCAGAATCATAATCGTACTGATGTTTGGTAGGCTCCATTGGTTTAGGCTCAATCAGGAAAGTTCCTTTAAAACCTTGCTGGCGTGCATAGTCTCTTGACATGGAAAGGAAACGGGCAAGGTGATCTTTTTCACGCTTCATGTCTGTGTTCAAAAGGCTCATATATCCTTCTCTTCCACCCCAGAAAACATAATTTTCACCACCAAGCGCTATGGTAGCATCTATTGAATTTTTCACCTGAGTTCCTGCACAGGCTACTACATCAAAATTTGGATTGGTAGAAGCACCGTTCATGTATCTTTCATGAGTGAAAACATTGGCTGTTCCCCATAAAAGCTTAATTCCTGTTTCCTGCTGTTTTTGTTTTGCATATTCCACAATAGTCTGCATATTTTTTTCGTAGTCCTTCCAGTTGTTGGCAGGGTCTACCAGATCGATATCATGGAAGCAGTAATAGTTGAAGCCCATTTTAGACATGAATTCGAAACCTGCATCCATTTTGTGCATTGCTCTTGTTACCGGATCGTTTCCGATATCCCATGGGTGGTGAATGGTAGGTCCTCCGAACGGATCGCTTCCGTTGGCACATAAGGTATGCCACCATGCCATTGCAAATCTTGTCCAGTCTTTCATAGGTTTTCCCATCACGATCTTTTCCGCATCATAGTAACGGAATGCCAACGGGTTCTTACTTTCCTTCCCTTCAAACTTAATTTTTTCAATACCTGTAAAAAACTCTTTTGTACCTGTTAAAGTGTTCATATTTATTTGATTATTTTTATTTTTGTTTTTAATTTTTTGCGTAGAAATTCCCTTCTCACTGATTCTGAAAAGTCAGTAAGAGGACGAAAAATGCTGTTGTAATGGTCCTAGATTATTTCGTTAAGATGATGTTTCCATCTGGCATAGGCTTCTAAATATTGTTCCTGTTTTTCATGTTCGGGCTCTATCACTGCTATTTTTTCGAGTGAAGAGAATGCTTCTCTGGAATCTGAATAAAATCCTATTCCCATTCCGGCAGCTCTTGCTGCTCCTACCGCTCCATCGGTATCATAAAGTTCAATAACCGCATTGCTGACACTGGATAGCGACTGGCGAAAGATTGAACTTAAAAACATATTGGCATTTCCTGCACGGATCACCTGGATATCCATGCCTATATTTCTCATGATATCCATTCCATATTCATAAGAGAATACAATACCTTCCTGTGCTGCACGAAGAATATCGCCTTTTGAATGGATATTGAAGTTTATTCCGTGAATTGAACAGCTTGTATCCTTATTTTCCAGCACTCTTTCAGCTCCGTTTCCAAAAGGAATAATGCTTAACCCTTTAGATCCGATGGGTGAAAGTGAAGCCATATCATTCATATCACCATAGGAAGAAAGCGAAGTTGCAAAATTGTGCTTCAGCCAGGAATTTAAAATTCCGGTTCCGTTGATACACAGTAAAACCCCAAGCCTGATCTGTTCCGGTGTGTAATTGACATGGGCAAATGTATTGACCCTTGATAATTTATCATATTCCAGCTGGTCCAGCACTCCATAAACCACTCCTGAAGTTCCTGCTGTAGAGGCAATTTCTCCAGGATTAAAGACATTCAGGGAAAGCGCATTGTTGGGCTGATCTCCCGCTCTGTAAGAAATAGGTGTACCTTCCTTTAAGCCTAATTCTTCTGATGCTGCCTTTGAAACTGTTGCCTGAATACCAAATGTTGGTACAATTTCCGGGAAGAAACTTTCAGAAATTCCATAGTGGTTAATGATATCCTCCGAAATGCAGTTGTTTTTAAAATCCCAGAATATTCCTTCTGACAATCCTTCAATGGTCATTCCTATCTGCCCTGAAAGTCTCATGGCAATATAGTCTCCGGGAAGCATTATTTTATCTATCTTTTCAAAGATCTCAGGTTCGTTTTCTTTTACCCAGGCAAGCTTTGATGCTGTAAAGTTTCCCGGTGAATTCAACAGATGTGAAAGACATTTTTCTTCTCCTATGGTTTTGAAAGCCTTTTCACCATAAGGTACAGCACGGCTGTCACACCAGATAATGGATGGTCTTAAAAGGTTCTGATCTTTGTCTACAAGAATCAACCCATGCATCTGCCAGGTAATTCCAATTCCTTTGATATCTTCTGCATGTACTCCGGATTCATGCATGACAGCTTCGTGTGCCAACTTAAGATTGATCCACCAGTCTACCGGATTTTGCTCTGCCCAGCCGGGATTTATAGCAGTGATTTTCATCTCTTTTTTGGGAGAAAATTCAGAAGCAATCACTTTTCCGCTGGACGCCTCAATGAGACACACTTTCACAGAAGAACTGCCAATGTCATAGCCTAGTAAGTACATAATTTTTTAAAAGGGTTATTTTATAAGTTTTGTATTGTTTTTCTTGTAGATCTTAGCATCAAATCGGTAATATCTTGCGGCGCGGTGTGATACATCTTTTTGAATTTCATCCAAAGGAACGATATAGGGGAATGAGGATATTTTTTTATGAAAATTCTTAATATCAATATTCTTTTCATTTAAAGCACTGTACAGCTGATAAAGCTGTCTTATGGTGAATCTTTTAGGCAGCAGCTCAAAAATAATGGAGAAATCAGATTCAATCCATTTTCTGATCTCCATTAAAGATTCAGTGATAATTTTGTTATGATCAAAAGGCAGTACCGGAACCTCATCAATAGGATACCAGTCTACGGTATCATATTTTGTACTGTTGATCTTATGATCTATTTTACAAAGAGAAAGATAGGCCACTGTAATGATCCTGTCTATATGATGTTTGTATTCCTGATCCATCCATTTGATATCATGGGCATTGCTCGCTCTCATGGGATCGGCAAAGCATTTGAACTGTTTGAGAACCATTTTTTTAATCCCTGTCAGTTCATGAAGTACCCTTTGTGCTGCATCATCTACATCCTCATCGCTGAAAATAAGACTTCCAGGAAGTTTGATCTGCTTTTCCAACGGAACGTCATCAACATGGCGTTGTACTAGTAATATATTCAACCTGTTTTCATGGTCAAATCCAAAGACAACACAATCTACAGAGACATAAGTATGAATAAAGTTCTGATTCATTAGTTTGTTAACATTTTGGTAACATTACAAATATAAAAATTCATCTGAATAAAAAAAATAAATCCGCTATTATCTACTGCTTATCAATGATTTACATATCGAATTTTTATGATATCAATTGTATAAAAAATATGATAAGGTTATCATTAATTTTACACTTACTTATTTCATAAGACATGAATTCACAATCAATTGCAATTTTATAATACCCTTAAAAAGATTATTTTTTTCTGAATAAATATTATGATAAGAAGAATTATTTTTTTTTTCATTTTGCACGAAAAAAAAATGTAAAAAGCACACTTTTCATTATTAAAAAAGAGGTAAATCATCATTTTAGATTACCATTTTTTATGCTCTAACTACAAATAATTACGAAACAGTCAGCTTAAATAATAATATGATATAAGAATGTAAACATAAAAAAACTCCAGAATACAGCATCTGTGAGGCACCTGAAAATTTCGGAAATCAGAGAATAAAAAACCCTGCAAAAATGGGATTCTGCAGGATTAGATGAAATTTATGTTTTTCCAATCTTAAACGGAAAAATATCTCAAAGATTTGCTTCTTTCTAATAGGGTATATTTCCTTTCCTTAGTCTAAGCAGCACTTGCTGAATTTTTGGAAACAGAAGGAGCATTATCATAACACACACTATTCCCAACAGCATCCAGTCATAATAATCACGGGTAGCACGCGCCAAAACCTGCTGCCGGATCAAAGCATTGAATTGGGCAGCTGAAGCAGCTTTTGCAGTATACACATCATTGCCCGCATTCATATATTGGTTTTGAATATCCATTAAACTAACAGGCAATTGGGTATTTGTTTCTGTCAATGTTTCCCGGAATTTTTCCCTTACTGCCGATTTGGTAAACAGCTGAAGTTCATTATTAACAGCCAGGCTGGCGCTAAAACCAACAAATCTGGCCAATATTCCTATCAATGATGCATTGCCGGCAATTTTTGGCGGTGCCGCGGATGTAGTAAAAGAAACAATCGGAACAAATAAAACACCTGTTGCGGCACCATAGATCAACATAGGCAGAATGAAATCTGCTGTTTCACCCTGCACAGAAACAAAAATCAGCATGTAGACGTAGTAGAGAGCCATAAAACCAAATCCTGCAATAATAATCCTGATCAGATTAAACCCCATCAGTATCAACCGGGAGGTAACAAACATTCCCACTGTAGTTCCTGCAATTACGGCTATCCAGATCGGTATCGTGCTGAGTGGATCATTACCTAAAACAGCCTCAAGATAACCATAAGCAAGCCCCGTGCTTCCTTTGAAAATATAAAACAGAAAAAGCAACAGCAATCCTATCACAAAATTCTTTGCTCTGAAAATTTGTAAATTAATCAATGGCCGTTTAAGCTTCAACTCTCTGGCAACAAAAAGCGCAAGAATAGTTATATTGCAGAGGGTAAGCAGAATAATTACCGGACTGTCATACCAGCCCGACTGCCTTCCATATACAAGGATGTATCCCAGAATCAAAATAAAAGAGCCATAAAACAAATAACCGGCCCAGTCTACCTGATAAAGAGGTACTTTTCTGGTAAATCTTGCCTTACCGTTCATTGTTACCAATACAACCAACGCAAGTAAAATAAGTATCATGACGAGACCATAAAACAGCCTGTTGAAGTCATAAAAATAAAGCACGATGCTGGAGTAGATGGAATAGAACGGGACAGCAATCTGTATACTCCCATAGAGAAGACTATATGCAATTATCCTTGCACGTGTGGAATGCAATCTCGGAAAGATAAGCTGTAAGACAATCCCCGAGGTCAGTGCACAGGTAATTCCCTGCACAAACTGACAGATTACAAACAGTGTCCAGTCTTTGGAATAAAAACAGATAACAGAACATATTATATTAGCTGCAAACGCCGTCAACAAATATTTTCTTGGAGCAAAATATTTTACAATACGAAAATCCAGTGCTAAAAAGGCTACAGTTGAACCATAAGTTACCACCATGGCATATTGAACATCAGTAGCTTGCACACCATAAAAACCCATTGCAGAAACAGGACTGCTATAGTAAGCAAAACTAAAAAGGCAGGTCATCAAAATGGCGAATATTACGGATCTTGCCAGCCATTCGGAAACCCAGGGTTTAAAAACCGGAATTTTGTGAGCCTGCATCGTTAATCTTTTAAAATGTAAACATTGGCATTCATTCCCGCAGAAAGTTTTGCTAATTTTTCAGGGGTATCTCTCAGTCTGATGCGCACAGGAATACGCTGTATGATTTTCACAAAATTCCCGGTGGCATTATCCGGTGGCAGCAATGAATATCGGGAACCTGTTGTGGGAGCAAGTGATTCGATGGCTCCATGGAATTGTTCATCCGGAAAAGCATCTACTTCTACCGTTACAGCCTGACCGGTTTTGAAGCTGCCAATCTGTGTTTCCTTAAAATTGGCAGTGACCCATTTTTCCGCTGATTTATTCACCAGAAATGCCAGCGTCTGACCCGGCTGTATCAATTGTCCTTCCTGAATCGTCTTTTTACCAATCTGTCCGTCAAAAGGTGCAGTAATTACAGTATATTTAATGTCCAGTTCCTGGCGTTTCACCATAGCTTTCCTGATTTTTATTTCTGCTTCTGCTGCATTTCGCTGTGCATGAATATCACTGAGCTTTGATTCGGCTACCCGTAAGGAGGCCTGGGTCTGATCGTAATCAGATTGTGTGATAGACAGAGCAGTGCTGACATTGTCAAATTTTTGTGGTGTGGCTGACTCGTCTGCGAGAAGGTTTTTGTAGCGTTGGAATTCTCTTTTTTGCTGTTTCAGTTTGGCATCAGCTCCGGCCAGTTGTGCTTTTATCACCTCAATACTTTTTCTTTGTGTTTCTTCACTGGCTGCCAAAATAGGCAATTTAGCATACGAACCTGCCAGTTCCGCTGATGCAATATCTCTTTTTAAACCATATTCATCAAGCTCAATAAGAACCAGTGTATCCCCTTTTTTCACCTGTTGATTGTCTTTGTAATAAATCTTACTGATATACCCTCCTACTTTTGCATTAATGGGAGACAAATAGGCATCTACCTGTGCATCATTGGTTTGTTCATAGCGATATTGCCTTATGAAATACAGGACTCCCCATATGAAAATACCTGTTAACAATACAGCTCCCAACCATTGAGTTAGGTTGACAATCCATCGATCTGTTTTATTTTTATTCATAATAATTGGTTTTAAAGAATTCCAGCGATTGCCAGAATCCGGATACGACTAAGTTTTACGTTTGTTTGTGCAGTTGTTAAATCAAATTTTGCTTCCAGTAAGGCGTTTTCTGCTTCAAGAAGATCAGTGAGCAGGGATTCCTGATTGAGATAACTGTTTCGGATTACCCGTAAAGTCTCCGTAGTCCTTAAGATATTTTTCTCTGCGGTTTCCACGCTTTCCAAAGCTTGTTTTTGCTGGAGATAAGCTTCTTTGATCTGAAGGGTAACTTCATCATTTTTCCTATTGGCTTTTTCCTTAGCTTCGCCGCTGATAATCCTGGCCAAAGCAATGGAATGTTTGCTTTTGTATAAATTATCCAGGGAAAACTGTACTCTGATTCCGGTTTGCCCGAATCCCCATATATCATTTGAGTAAGGATAGAATGAGATCTGGGGATAGGTATAATTATAAGTGGAATATAATGACACTTTTGGCAAACGTGCTGCTTTAACCTGACTGATATTTAATTCACTCGATCTAATATCGCTGTCCATCATCTTAAGTTCCGGTGACTGGCTGAGCGCAATATCGAGGTAACCGATGTAATTGCTGTCCTGAATAATTTCCATATCCTGACTTTTTTTATAATCTATTTCCAGCTGTTGAATCTGATCTCTTCCCATCAGCACATTCAGACGTTGTTTTCTGATATCTATTTTTTTCTCTATATCAGACAGGTTTAGTTCCAATTGGGATAATTTTACAGAGGTTCGCAGCACATCGCTTTTTAGTACTACTCCATTTTGATGCAGGCTCGCGATCATTGATAACTGTTTTTTCTCTGCAGCAATTTCTGCATAGAGAAAATCCCGGAAATACAAGAATCTGTACAAATCAAAATACTCAACTGCAATCGTATATTTCACACCGTGCTTTTCCAGCTGAGCTTCATATTGCCTGCGTAACTCTTCTTCCCGCTTCATTTTTATATTTATTCTTTCCTTTCCGCCATTATAGAGATTAAAATTCAGACTATATCCTGCTCCATATCCATAGCTTTTAACGGGTACATCCTGCGGAGACGAAAATAAACCTTCATTATAAAGAAGGAATCTGGAATTGAGCTTCACTTCTCCACCCAGCGAAAGTTCCGGCAGCAAACGGTCTTTAGCTTCAAGTACTTCCAGTTTACTTTGCCGGAGATGTAAATCTGACAGTTTCAGTTGACGATTATTCGCTTCGGCTGCTTTCCACATTTCTTCCAGGCTCATCACCTGAGCAGCGGCTGTGTTCTGGGCATGAATATTTGACATGGGCAGCAACAATACTGCCACCCATAGTGGAAGTAATTTATAGGGTTTCATGAATTTTATTTTTGTAAGTGTTTCTATTTTCCCTTCTTTTAAAGAGCCGGTCTGCCATCATTTTCCCTAGTTCATCAAATATTAAAGTTAAATCAACCATAGGCACATAAGGATAAGAATAGGCCCAGCGGTAGAAATTAATTTGTTCGAAAGTTTCTGCCTGATCAAAACCGCTATGATCGAAAGCTTTTTCTTTGGTTTCAATTTCGGGGTTCTGATCCCGGTTTGTTATTGTATGTTTTATCATAATTCTGTTTTATTTACAAGAGCAAAATTATTCATGGTCAAAAACTATCTTTTAATATAATCAGCCTGATATTTGTTATATTTGGCCATATGGAAATTCTTAAACAACTTTTAGACAGCGTAGATCAAAACCCCGACTCTATCCTGGTGGTACGACAGCAAACTGAACAGCAGATGCCTCCACATCAGCATGATAAGGCACAGCTGTTATTGGTTTTTGGAGGAATTGCTTATCTGAAGACTGCTGAGAAGGATTTTTATATTCCGTCCAGCCATTACATCTGGATACCTGGAAGATATCCCCATAATCTGATGTTTAATACTCAGGATCTGTACATTATTAACATTTACTTTCCGGAAGAAAGCACTAACGGATTTTATAATGAGCTGGGAATCTATCCGGTAAGCAAGCTGTTATCGGAAATGCTTACGTTCAGCGAAAAATGGCAGGGAGACTATTATAAAGGTTCCTGGGAATTTCAATTTCTTATAACACTGAAGGAACTTATATCAAGAGAAAATCTCAAAAAATTTTCAATCCAGCTTCCTACAACTGATGACCACCGGCTTAATGTGATTACGGATCATCTCAGGACCCAGTTACATGAAAAGCTTACTTTAGAGAATACCGCCAGACAGGCAGGAATGAGTGTAAGAAGTCTGACAAGGCTTTTTCAGACAAAACTTCATATTACGTTTATTCAGTATATAAAAATGCTCCGGATTATCCGGGCAATGGAATTGATCAAAGATACCGATCTGAATATGACTGAAATTACCTATGAAATTGGGTACTCTAATATTGCGGCTTTCAGCAATAATTTTTATCAGTTAACCAATATGAGACCTACCGAATTCAGAATAATGTCCAGAATATGAAAACTCATTTATCAGATGTGATTCTAAGGAATTGCTGTTTAAGAATTATGGACAAATAAGACATTATAAAAAAGCCTTAAATCAAATGATTTAAGGTTTTTTGCGAAGAATGAGGGATTCGGACTTGGCGGCAGTACTTATTTTAGTATTGACTATTTGATGATGAGCTGTTAATTAAAACGATAAAGAAATATCTGTCATCAGAAAGACACGCGAACAGGTTGATCCACCAACAACAGAAGTCATTTTTTATGTCGAAGCACCTCTGGAGTCCATTAAAGATAACACTACCATTAAAGATATAAAGGCGTTTTTTGGATAAGGAATTTGATATTATCAATTTTTACGATTTCCCATAGCAAAGCCTCTGATCAGCTATCTGTATATATTTTGTTATTTAATCTCCTACTGAAAATATTATTTTCTATTTTGCCTCTATATCGGGTTCCATGGTGAAGAAGATTGTTTTTCTTTAAAATACCGTATATTTTTCAAAGAACGGTACACTCTTTTTTTTTATAACAATCACTGCAACAGAATCATTTAATAATATCAGAGAAATAACAACCTTTACATACCATCTATTGATGATAATAGTAATACTGTCTTCATTTTCAATTATGTTTCCGGCAGTTTCTTTAAGCCTTGTAACAGTCTGGGATTTTGTTTTACCTTTCAACGAGTAATAAAATAAGTTTTTCAATATACTTAGATATTTTAGTTTAACATAAATTGTTGTATCTTCATTTCCAGTAGCTTTAGGGATTATTCAGATTCGATATCATCAAAAAGTGTTTACTACCGCAAACCTATTCATTGAACTTCAAATCATCTCTGCTCCATGATTAAGCTAAAAAAATGGAATATGACTGTTCATCAAAGTGTCGGAGATCATGACTTTTTCATTACCATTTTTGCTTTTAAATTTTGCATTGTAAAAAAGAAAAGTTTTTCATAATGCTTTCCTTCTGATTATATAATTAATTTGTGTTTATAAAAAAACTTTACACTAGTGGTTATTGTTGGGAACATTTCCACTTCTATATTTTTGAAACCACTTGTATAAAGTTGTTTTTGGGATTCTGTATTTAGAAATCACTTCAGCTCTGGTTATTTCTCCTTTTTCGATCTTACGAAGGATAAATTCAATGATTTCCATTGTATAAATGTTCTTTCTGAATTTAGGTAATAGTGTTCTTGTCGTTTTGTTATTATTTTCTTTGGAGGGCGGTGAATACAGAATCAAATGTTGGGTATAAATTCTAAAGAAATCATATTCCAGTAATTTGCACCACTTCAGTAGTAAATCTGTACACATCGCTTCTTGTAGATACATCTTTTCGATTTCAGAAACTGAACAGCCAAAAAAATTAACTATTCTTAGTGAACTTATTTCACACTCTTTGCAACGCATTTTGATATAGGATCCAATGTGTATATTGTTATAATTAACCATCTGATTATTTTTATTTTATTAAAAATCTTTTCTTCCAGGCAGTTACCGTGTTTCTACTGACATTAAAATGGGCAGCCAACTGCAGATTATTCATTTTATTTTTTTTCTGAAATTCAAGCATTTTTAAAATACTTGCCTTATCATAAGACTTATGTTTCTGGTTGTTAGCATTATGCTTTATCCAAAGGATATTATTAAGTTTAATAACATCTAGTGCAGATAAAACACTTTTACTAAGAATATCTTGACATTGTTTCATTTTATTGGGAAACTGTTCAAGGATAATATCATTGTAAATTTGCTTGTAGTTTGGTCTATCCATTTTTAGAAATTTTAATTGTAATCTGAAGTTATTTTAATGTGTTTAATACCTTCCTGAAAAAATTGATAAGCGAGATACGACTATCAGTGTAATATTTATTGATCTTTTAAAATAAAATCCATAGTTTAGAATAATATTTTATACTTAGTTGTTTTTTATATATATAAATTCTTAATTTTAATAGATTAATAGTAAAAAATATTAGAAAATTGAAAGAGGTATAATCTGTTCTCATTTTCTCTGCAAAGTTCCGCAGACGATTTTGAAGAGAAGAGAAACCAAAGTATACTTAGAGTGCACAGCGCCAAAAGACAGGTATACATTCTGTATACAATTTAACAAAAGCCATTAACTATCAATACATTAATAAAAAACCATGAATTAAATCATTTATCAAAAAAGTATAATTTCTTATATTTTTGTAGTAAAAAATGAGTTCATTTTGTAAATATTTAAATGATGCAAAGTTTTTATTTTCTATTGCTGATTTTCATAGTAGGTGTTACCAATAAATGTTATGCTCAAAGTGATACAGATTGGGAACAACAGGAAACGTATGCCTATTTATTCGGGAGAGATTTTGAAAAAGCAAAAGATAATATAGATACTAAGTTTCTAAATTCATCTGATCACTCTAAGAAGATTATAGGTATGGTGTATCTGATAGATTATTATACCAAATTAAAAAAATATCCTGAAGCCAAACAAACTTTAGAGAAAGCATCCCAATTACTTTCAGAAGATAAAGAAGAATTATTAACAGCGTACGTTAATTATGGCTACGCAAGTTATTATGCAGGTCTTAATGATAAGTACTTATTCAGAAAATATGTCAACAGTAGCATCAACATTTTTGAAAAGCATAAAAACAACAATTTTCTCCTCGCTGTTATATCGTACCTTAAAGTCAATTTTTATGTTCAGCATAATATAAAAAGAGACGTACGAAAATATTATTTAGAGTTAACCAGGTATGCACAACTCTCCAAAAACCCAATAGCAATAAGTTCATCTTATACAAACCTGAGCAGTTATTATATAAAACAATTAGCAAAGACAAACAATGAAGGTTATAGAAAAATGGCCGGGAATGCGCTGCAGGTTTCTTATCAATATGCAGAAAAGATAAAATTTCAAGCGGCACGCGAAAGATGCCTCGTAAAATACTATTTACAGTATGGAGAACTGTATAAAAATCAGAAGGCAGAAAGTCAGAAGGCTTACGCTAAAGCACTGCAAATAGCAGCCAATGAGCCTAAGCTTTCCTACTTTACCCCACTTATATACAACAATATAGGTACTTATTATTATACATTAGGGGAATACAAAACTGCAGAAAACTATCTTTTAAAAGCTTATAATTTATCTAAAAAAAATGATGATACCAACGTATTGAATCTTGTAATGATCATAGATAATATTTCCAATCTCTATGGAAGTATGAAAGATTATGATAAAGTGATAAAGTATACAAAAGAAAGCCAGCATATTACAAATAAGTACTATGAATCACTGTTTAATAATTATAATTCCACCTATGAAGTAATTTATCAGTCTGAAAAAAAAGAAGGTTTTCAGCTGCGACAGTTAAAGAATAAAAGCATTATCCTTTTTATTATTATTACTGTATCCCTCATAGGTATGGCTCTCTTACTTTACTATTATCGTAACAGATTAAAGTTGAAACTTCGCAAAATGAACATAATCAGAAGGGAGAAAGTAGAAATAGAGCAATCATTTATCAGGGAAAAAGAGGAGAAGAATAAGGTAAGAGAAGAATTACAATTAACAAAAACAAAAAAGGAAAAATTATACAGGCAAATACTTGCGACTTCTTTACAACTGGAGCAAAAGAATAACTTCATCAAAAACCTGTCGGCAAAAGTAAGTAATCAGGAAGATATCAATATAGAAAAAGAATTAAAAGAAGATAAAATCATTTCAGGTGATATTAAAAATATTAAGATTTTATTTGAGGAAATTCATCCTGGTTTTTACAAAAAATTAATAGAAATTTCAAGTAAGAAGCTTACAGATTTAGATCTGAAATATGCCGGATATATTTATTTACATATGAATAACAGAGAGATATCCCAAATACTTAAAACTGATCCTAACACTGTGAAAATACAAAAATACAGACTAAAACAAAAGATAGGTTTGCCTAAAGATCAGGACCTGAACTTGTTCCTGCAAAACTTAAACTTTTAATAGGCATTTCTACGGTAGAATTGGGAGTGTCTCTGAAGAATTTTGAAGTCTGAAATTATCTGCATGCACGACAAAATTGCTTAATTTATTTTTAAGAATTCTTAAACTTTTTCTGAGGTACTTTGTTTCTTTAATAGCTACTTCTGCATATCAACTCCCTTTTTTATGATAGGTATAGCTTCCATCCACAACCGGAGAAATAAAGGAGAAATAGAGGGAGAAACAGAACCTCACAGATTTAGATCTGTGAGGTCAATTGTTGCAAAGAGACAATATCATTACAACCATCTGAATGTTGAAAATTACGTTATACTTACTTTATGTTCAATTTTCTGTATTAAAAAAGTGCTTATGGTGTCACAATCTGTCTTAAATAGAAAAACACTTTTGTACTGGAACATGTTCCTCCTGGGCAAGTTGTAGAATTGGCAACTCCAGCAGGTGTTGTACTTGCCATCATAAATTCCATGGTGTAAAATGTTTTGTCTGTAGGATCTGCCTTACTCCAGTGGTAAAGTCTGTATTCTGGCATACCTCCGGCATATACCTCCGGATCCCACCAGTTTGGAAAGTTTGTTGAATTTTGTGCGGTTGCTATTACCAAACTTGCTGAACTTCCAGAATACCCTGCCCAGTTGTTTGCGGGTAATCTTGCCTGGTTGTTTTGAGAAGACCCAAGACCTCCCCAAAAATAGGCAGTGTTTGATATAATGTCAACTGTATTAGCAGTGTCATTATTTCTTATCTGAAGATTCACATTAGAAAAAAGCATTGCTTGCGGCACAAAGCATCTTACAGAAAACTTGCCATCCGGCGTGGTTGCATCTAAAGAGTATCCTACTCTACCATTATCAGAAGTCAACATCAAAGGTCCTGAAAATGCAATTGTATTAACATCTGCTGCTTGTAATTTCCCTACCGTAACAGTACAGCTTCCTGTATAAAAAGGAACTACTGTGGAGCTAATAGGAAAATCTGTAGGAGTAGGCGTACTTACCGTAGGTGTTCCTGTCACATTAAATATCAAGAAGCCATCACCAGCTTCCAATTGCCCTGATTGCAGAGTCAGAGTCAAACCATTAACAGTAATTGGTGCCCCTGAACTATAAATTCCACCATTACCTCCCGTATAAGGTATTCTTAATACTCCCACATATGGAGTTCCCTGGATATAGGTACCGGGACTTAATGTTGCAGCAGTACAATTAAGACCAGCTATAGCAGGCGGAGTTGCCGTTGTTGAGCTCACAATACGCCACTCTGAACCATTCCAAAAATAATATCCCTGAGATAAAGCTGTCCCTGTATTAAACACCAATAATCCAACCGCATTTGCACTAGTTCCCAACTGCATTGTTGCCGAAGTAAGATTTACCCTCGGTGCCAGCATCCCTTTATCCGAAGATGTCAAATCTAATATTGCAGAAGCATCAGGAGTAACAGTACCAATTCCTGTGCTACCAGTAGGCGTAATTACTAAATCATTTGCCTGCTGAGCTTGCGACGTACTTCCTGTTGCGGGATTATCTTTTGCGCCGTCTACATGGAAAATTCCTTGTGGGTTTGTTGTATTTATTCCTACCTGCCCAAAGTAAAGTGAACTGGACAATACTGTTAAAATTACTAGAATGTTTTTTTTCATTACTTACTTGTTTTAAAAATTTTAATTTGAAAAAGAGAGAAAAGGAAATTTATAACAATTCCTTTTCCCGAGTTATATACTAAATTTGTGTCCGTAAAAAATGTCGAAGTATCAATCTTATTTTGCTTTGGAAATATTATTGTTTCCATCTTTTTGATACTACGTGTATAAGTTATTTTGGGAATCCTGTATTCTGAAATGACTCTGGCAGAAGTCATTTTTCCTTTTTCCGTTTTTTAATTACTGATTCGTAATGGGCTCATTTCACAATCTATACAATGTACTTAGATATGAACCAATGTCTATATTTAAAATCAGTTATCCTAATTATTATTTTATTAAAAACTGTTTTTTCCAAGATGCTATCGTATTTTTACTTAAATTAAAATGGGTAGCAACTCGAATATTACTCGGATTTAATCCCTGTACAAAGATCTATAGATAAGCCGTAAGATAAAAGAAAACAGAGTATACATACTGTATGCAGTCTCAAAAAGCCAAGTATACATTAGGTATACAATTCAGCACAACAATATGATTAACAAATCTTAAATAAACGCAATAAGTTCAATCACTATTTGAAAAGTAATATTTCTCGTATTTTTGTAAGTGAAAAATGTAATCATTTTATAAATTAAAGAGCTATGTAAGGTCTTTATAAACCAATCACTCAAAAACCCATTCATAAAAATGATTTAGAAAAAGATCTTCTGAGGTGTATGGGAATTAGAGAACATATTGCTGATAATGGGGTGAACAAAAAGGATTTAAAAGGTAAGAAGAAAAATATTTCTTTAATGAATCTTAATCTCCAGTTAAATCTGAAAAAATACAGCAACTAAATTCCACTTAGCAATGTAGGACGCAGTTAGATAAGCCGGAAAAAGGCTAAAAAGGCTCCGGAGTTTTCCGGAGCCATACTTTATAAGGTGATCACAGGAAAAGTTATCCCTACTTTTATCCTATGTAGAATCAACTTCATCCGAATTAAATGCTTATTACTACAGGTCAAACTGTATCCCCAGATTAGCCATTGTTCCTGCCCCTTTGATGTAGTAGCGTCCCTCATTGGTTGCACCACGTACTTCAGCATGTATCGGGTAGTAATCGGCGTTAAATAAGTTATTAACGGAGAATAAGAAAGTAAAATTGTGATATTTGTATTTCGTCTGAAAGTCAACAAGATTGTATCCGGAAATCGGATATTTACCATAGTTATATGCATCTGTAGGAAAGACATCTCTTCCTCCTAAATGCAGGTACTGCAGATAAACATTCCATTGTTTTGTCAGCTTAAAATCAACATTCAGATTAATTTTGAAAGGAGAAATTATAGAATTGTCCAGCTTATCCCTAAAGGTACCTTCATTTTTCAAATCCTGACGTCCGTCCATGTACCCTAGTACCGTACCAATAGACAACCATTGAACCGGTTTTACATTTGCCACAAATTCGACACCATAAATACGTTGAGGAACCTGGAGTAGTTCATACTTACCGGGCACGGACGTCTCTGCAAAGTTGGTTCCTTTCTTAGACGTACTATAATAACCTGTAAGCTGGTAGTCCCAAAAAGATAGCTTGCCATTGATACCCAATTCAAAATTGTTGACAACAACAGGTTTGGGGTCAATCTGGCTCAAAGGCACACCGTTACGCAATATAAGTCCCACATCACCAATAGAATACCCTTGAGAAAAGGACGCAAAAGGTTGAAGATAGCTATATTTATTATATCTGGTCGCAAGGTTAAAAACAAAAGCATCAGAATTACTGTTTTCACCGACTGTAAGTTTGCCGTTTTTTGTCAGATCCCCGACCTTAAACCGGATATTCTCATAACGAATTCCTCCTTTTAGAATCCAGTATGTACCCATGTTTAACTTACTCTGCACATAAACAGCAAAATTGTTCATATTCATGTCCGGTGTTACCAGTTCCTCTTTGAGAGTTTTCTGTACTGTATGATCCTTCAGGAGATCCAGACCGTAGATAAGAGACATCTTAGAAGAACTGCCTAGTTGAAATGGTGTGTTGAAGTTAAGTCTTGCCCCTTTGTGATCAGAATAATTCTGATTATAGGTTTCAAAAACAGTGTTCATATCTTCATAATACAGACTTAAGTTCGCTGCCGTATTTCCGTATTGTCCATCATATTTTAAATGCAGGGCTTTGTTATAAGGAGTCCCACCATTGGCAACCACATCAGATGGAATGCCAATTGCCGGTGATTGCCCAAATATACCCGTTGTGCCTGCGTATTTGCTATCCTGTAAACTGCGATAATAGTTTCCCATTAATTCTATGTGATGATTCTGAGAAAGCTGATAGCCAATTTTAGCCAGCGCATTATAAGACTTTGTTTCACCCAGCCCATAAAACGGACTTACTATTACCCCATCAGCGCTGCGAACAACACCACTGTGTCCTATCTTCCCCTGGACAACATAGTCCCATTTGCCAACCTGTCCCGAAAAAAGTTGTGCAATATTATAACCATAAGTTGCACTCGGTTTCACAAGGCTCATAGAATTATTGAGGTAAGTTGAAGAGCTGAAATTTTTATTTTTTCTAGGCTTTTTTGTAATGTAGTTGATCACTCCGCCAGCAGCTCCGTTACCGTACATGGCTGTGGCTCCGTTGATCACCTCAATATGATCTATGGCACTGGCATCAATCGTACGAAGATCTCGTCCTCCATTACGTAAAGGTGTGGATTGTGGAATACCATCAATCAGCACCAGGAAATTACGTCCGCGGATCTTGGCAATAAAATTATTCTGACTTTCTTCACTTGGAGAAATGCTGGGAACTTTCTGCATCAGGATTGAAGGCAGATTGTCATTGATCTGCCTTTGTTGATCAAGTGCTTTACCTCCAATATAAGTAATTGACGAAGGCACTTCATCAATATGCTCTGCTAATCTGCTCGCTGTAACAACAACTTCATCCAAATTATGCCCTTTTTCAAGCATGACAAATGGACTGGAAAATATAAAGGACTCTTCTGTCAGCTCAACCTCTCTGGTAATACTTTCAAATCCCGCTGAACTAAGTACCAAGTTATATTTTCCATATTCTATCCCTTCGAATCTGAAATACCCATCTTTATCAGACCTTGTTTCTCCTGCTCCAATTAGCTGAATATTGACATTAAACAAAGGTTGCCCCTGTTCATTGACAACACGGCCAGCGACAACACCATTTTGCTGAAAATGAAACAAATAAAAAGATGAAGGAGTGGGTTGAACAAAAGGTACCGCAGCAGAAACTTTAGAGGATACGGAATAAGAACAATATAATAATACGGCTGTGATCTTAGCCATATTGTATTGATTAATTTTCATTGCTTGTACTGAATAGATTTTCGAATTTTGCTGATAAATCAGCGAATGCAAAGATATATTATTTTTATTAATTCTAAATAAATAACAGGGCAAAATTGGTGAAATTTAAATGTGACGAGGACATCTTTTAAAGATCAGCAGAAAACTTCGGATAAAGGTAAAAGAGGTATCAGTTGACCGATGGACTGCGAAAGATTTATCATCAGAATATTCCTAAATCTTTGGCTATGACTAAACTTGCCCATTGGTTCAAAAAGGTGGAAGAAGCAGATTTTAAATCTTTTTTCTACCTTAAGAAAAACAATAATGATTCATTACAGGGATATTTTAAACTATTTTCATCAAAGAAGCTCCAATGCAGCAGCTGAATCCTTCAATGCCAGAATCAAAAACTTTAGAATTCAGCTCAGAGGTGTGAAGGACAGAACATTTTTTCTCTTCAGATTAACAAAATTTTTGCCTAGTCCCCAACTTTTGCGCTTGATCCTTGATCCCGAATTGCTCTTTAGAATGATGAGCAATAAAAAAGCCTTGAATCATTTAATTCAAGGCTTTTTTTGCGGAGAGTGAGGGATTCGAACCCCCGGACCTGTTACAGTCAACAGTTTTCAAGACTGCCGCAATCGACCACTCTGCCAACTCTCCTTAAACTCCGGTAGTACCGTTGTTTTCAGTGGTGCAAATATAGAAAGTTTTTTATTACTGACAAAATATTTTTTCAATAAAATTCGTATTTCTGCAACTTTGCAGAAAACTCTATTTTTACAATTTTGTCAAACACGAACATTAAGAACTCACCATCAGCTATTTATCCTTAAACAGGAAGTATCAAGCTTTAAATACTATCCGTAGTAATATTCGGTGGTGATATCTCCACTAAAAGCTGGATGCATGTCCTGTTTCTGCATATTCAGTTCAAATAATCTTTCACCATTTTTATTTCCGCCCCTTATTTTTAAGGAATACCATCCGTTTTCAAGAGAAAGCGTGACACTGTTTTCTTCACTGATGGCAGCGATATCTTTAAGATATCCAATGCCGACAATTTTTACTTCATTATTCGCCGTCTGAAATATCCAGCCTTTTGATTCTACCTCTACTTCTTCGTCATTCAGAATCTTTTCATCATTCACAGAAACCCGGAATGCATAATAATCTTCTTCTACCCCTATTATCGGAATAGCGATTCCCGACTTTGTTATTTCATCGCCATGTTCATTTTCTACGAAATATTTTAAAATATTAGTACCTGGAAGATCATGATCCTGCAGATACTGCGCTAAAAGCTGTGGACTGAATATCACGAAACCTTTAAGTTCAGAGAATATTTTTTTCATAATATATTTGAATTGGATTTGGATTACATAGTTTATACAGTATTTTTTATTCTAATGATTTAATAAACTTTACAATACTTGTTTTTATAATGACTTTAAATTCAATTAATTCTCCTGTCACCAACTAACCTCTTCAAGCCAATCAAGATACCAACGTTCAAAAGATATTGCCAAGCCATTATCATATGTGAATCATAATGTTTCTTTATAATGTCTAAGGCTTCTTGTCTAATTTTACTTTATCCAAATTATTTATCAAATTCTTGTGGAATATAAAATTTGCAGAGCCTGAATTTTATCTTTTATCGTATCTATAAATTAAATAACTGAGATATTTTTTAATCCTAACAACTCAATTCCTTCCAGGTCTACATTTTTACATTTTTCTAAAAGCAAATTTTCAATACTCTTCATTTGCTTAATGGTTTCTTTTACATGAATTAAAGAATTACAACTTTGAATAAATACTGTTTTTAATTTACTACATTTTTCAATTCCTTTAACAGAGATAAAAGTTCCCCGTATGATACGTAAAAATTCTAAGTTAACAGTTTCGCTTAGAAAAGATAAATCCTCAGTTTTTACATTTCCAATTAATAAACGATTTAGTGACTTTAAGTTTTCCCAACCTTCTAAACCTTTATAGTAGCCAATGTTAAGAATTTTCAAATTAGGTATCTTTGATAAATCAAGATTAAAATCTGTACCAGCACTCCAACGGAAATCTTCCA
This sequence comes from Chryseobacterium sp. CS3K3.1, assembly GCF_059515165.1. Lineage (NCBI taxonomy): Bacteria > Pseudomonadati > Bacteroidota > Flavobacteriia > Flavobacteriales > Weeksellaceae > Chryseobacterium > Chryseobacterium sp. CS3K3.1. The sequence continues at coordinate 64,422 of NZ_JCAKRV010000016.1, forward strand.
ATCCTGACAAATTATACAAACCTGTAATGTTAGATTTTTTAGCTAAGGGAACCAGCCAATGAAAAGTTGTAATAAAATTCCTTCCCTTTAAAAAATCAAAATTTACCACTTGTTTTGTATCAATATCATCAGTCGATATACATACCTCATTAATATTATTTTTTTGGGCAAAGTCCAGACCTTCCTCAATGTGATCATAAGAAATCGTTATTCCTTTAAAATGAGATGTTTCACCAAAATCTACTTTATATTTTTCCATATAATATACTAAAATCAATTATAATTTACTTTTGCTCTTGCTTTTACATCAGCATCATAATCAGCTTGTAATTTATCTGCCAATTCTGTTGCTCTTGCTTGTAATTGAGGGTTTGCATCCCAAGTAGATTTACCACTCATATGATTATTTAAATAATCCGCCGGTACTCCAGCTCCACCAGGTCTGAAACCTGCATCTTTCATTGTTTTATACTCAACCATTTTTCCAAGATCATTATTTCCTCCTGTACTAACATGTGCTTTTCCAATAAGAGTATTATCTCCACCCATTTTACCAACTTGTGAAGTTCTTGTAGAAATGGATTGATTCATTCTTCCAATTTCACCTTTTCCTATATACTTATCCCCACTTGCAAATCCAAACAGATAAGCTCCCCCAGATCCCGCTAGACCAAAAATATCAACCCACCAGTTTATATCTTTTATATAGTTATAAAGGCTTAATCCTCCTTTTAATCCAATTGGGTCTTTAGAAATATAATTTCCACTTTCTATATCATAATAACGAAACCTGTTATAGTATAACCAAGTATCTTGGTCTTCATATTGTCCAAGCTGTCTGAAAGGAATAAAATATCTATTTCCTTTTAAGTTTTTAAGGTTTCCATAGGCATCATATTCTGTACTCCATACGGTTTGCCCTCCTTCATCAAAAGCCTGAACAGGTCTGCCTATATAGTCAGAAACAATGCAGTAACTTTCTCCATTGATAATTTTGGCACATGGTATATATGAATTTCGCTCATACACCCATGTCACCACATTCTCCACAGGTTCTTTTCCAACGCTGACATTCCCGTCATCATCTACAACCGTTACAGGAACTTCTTCTGCCTCATAGCTCCATTCATGCAGGAGAACGTTACCATCCCAAATATAACGAGTTATTTTCTTCAGACCAATTTTTGAGGTTCTTCTTCCGAGGGCATCATACTCAAAGCTTACTTCTTTGCCGTCGGGGCGTTTTACTTTGGCCAGCATTCCGTTGGCATTCCAGGAATATGCCCAGTCTCCGGCGGACCATTCCGGGTTTTGAATTTCTGTTGGAGAGTCTTCGGTTACATTGGGTAAATCGGCTCCATCCGGCAGTTTCGGGCTGTTCATCCAATCTGAAGCAATGGTTTTATAATAAGGATGCGTATTCTCCTGTTCTTCTTTACGCTCAGGTCTGGCATCGTTGATTGGCCGTTTACTTTTTAACAATAAATTTCCTTCTTCATCGTAATGGTAGAACCAGTTTTTATCACGCATCAGCTTTCCTCCTTTGTCATAGACGCGGTCAGTCTGCCGGGCACTTTCATATAAACATCCCGTAGCATCCGGATTTTTGTACTGCACTTCTCCGCTTGAATATTCTGCAGCAACAAGGCTTCCGAAAGCATCGTAATCAAATCTTGTTCTTCCGCCCGTCACCCTGTCCAGGGTATGAAGCAAGCGGTTTCCGGCTCCCCAGCCGTAGTCTTTATGGAAGGTAGTATTGGTTTTATTCACTGTTACTTTCTGACTTACCGGCATTCCGATATGGTCAAATTCAAAAATGCTTTCCACCCCGCCGGTCATTTCACGGGAATGCATCTGCCCGTTTCGGCTGATCTCAAGATTCATCTGCCAGGGTGCATGCACTTCCGGAGTAGCGGCAGTTACCGATGTAAGCTGTCCAAGATCATTATAAGAATAGTCTACTTCGGCTCCCAGACTGCTTTTCAAACCGATCAGATTTGCCAGACTGTCATATTCATACTGAATGATATGTTCACCCTGTTTTTCACTGGTGACCTGCCCTAATTTATTTCTCTGAAAAGCGACACTGCTGTTTTCATTATCTGCTTTAACCAATAATCCTGAAGTGTCATACTGATAGGCTTCCCAGGTTCCGTCGGGATAATGGGTCTGTGTTAATCTTCCGCCCAGATCATATTCATGAAAAATATCTTTTCCCTGAGGAGTCCTGGTTTGGGTAACCATTCCGTCTTTATCTCTTACAAAGAACTTTTTCTGGCCGTCAAACCCTATTTCACCAATGATATCATTATTATTATTTCTTTCAAAAGAATAGACTTCTCCTTTCTCATTGGTAATGCTCATTAAATTTTCATAAGCATCATACCCAAAAAACAACGTTTCTTCTTTTTTATGGGAAAGAGCATTCCTGCGGACCTGGCGTTTTAGGCTTCCCATCGGCGTATAGCTCATGAGCCATTCTGCACGCCCGTCGGTAGCGTACACCGGAAGATCATAGGCATCGTAACGGAGTTTTAACGGGAATTGCCCCTGCTCGTTCACTTCAACCACTCTTCCCATTTTATCCCTGTTCCAGAGGGTTCTGTTCAAAGGCCCCGGGCTGAACACCGTCAGCCTTCCATACTCATCATATTTCCAGTACTGCTCGGCTCCGGCAGTGTTGGTGAGCTGAGTAAGCTGGCCTCTCTGGTTATATTTATAATAAGTAACAATCTCTTCTCTGCTGCTGCTTTCAGGAATTCTTTCGCCGTCTGCATATTCATAGTATACCGTTTCTTCGGCAGGGTCGGTATAGCTGATCAGTTTTCCCTCTTCATCATAGCTCCATGTTTCCGAAGCTCCCGAAGGAGAGAAACGGGCAATTACCTGTCCGAATTCATTGTACTGATAATGGTATTCTTCTCCATCCGGGGTATGGAAAATTTTAATATTTCCCATTTCATCATAGGTATATCCCTGAACTCTTCCTTCAGGGGACCCCATCATTTTCAACTCGTTGTGGGCTGTATAATCGTACCAGGTTTCTCCACCTTCTCCATTTACATTTTTGTAAACCAGAAAGTTTTCATCATAATGATATTCCTCGGTTTTATTATTTTGTTTTGGATAGATAACTTCTGTGTAACCTTCCTCATCATGGTAATGAAGTCTTCCTTCCATATATCCATCCGTACCTTTGGTATGAACTACTCTTCCGTTTTTATCATATTCCCATTGATAGCTCATCCCGTTCCGGTTAGTTCTTTTCACAACATGGTTTTCTCCATCATAGTCAAACACAATGGCCTTTTTGTGAATATCCCAGACATGGGTAAGGTTGCCACGTTCATCATAATTGTATTTAACCTGCAAATCTCTTTGTTTTTTATAACAAAAGTAAACTTCTGTCACCTTTTTATATTCCGGATGAATCACAGTTTCTATACTGCAGCCACTTTTTACATCTTTTATACTTTTCAGTACAATATTCCGGGCTTCATACTCATATTCCCTGATAGTTCCGTCTCCATATTCAATACGGGTTACCTTATAAATAACTCCTTCCGAAATATGATGGAAACGTTGATATGTATAGACATCAGTTCCTTTACGAACGATCCAGATACTGTTATTGGGCCTGTACTGCCATATCTTCTGATCTCTGAAATAAGTCATTTCTTCTCCGATCTCAGGTGCAGGAATCAGCATTGCCATATTTTCGTCCGGATGCATCCAGCCTGCAAACTTATTATCCTCATCAGGAAGAATAAACAGATCATGATTATTAAAAACACCATTTCCAAGAGGTCCGAAATCATAAGGCCTGTCGCTGTGCCAGATATTTTTCCAGCTTAAAGGTGTACTGCCCTGAATTATAAAATCATCCCATTCAAAAACCATGGCACCGGTTGCAAAATTTACAGGTTCAAGGCCGTAATGACATAATTTTTTAGATAAGGCATTGGCTAATTTGAATTTATTGAAAGGTGCTTTTTTAAGAACACTGTTGTTTAGCTTTTTTAAACCGTTAGCACCAAGTTTTCCTAATTTCTTGGTTAAACTTCTCATTAAAAACATCCCGGCAAGACGCATCAGCATTTCTCCGGGTGTATAAACATGGGGTACAAAAGCGCCTCCTACCAAAACCGGTCCACCCGTATTGATCTGAATATACATGCTTGAAAAGTTATTATAGAAAGCAAAATAGGCCAGTGGATTTTTCTTTGGCTTATCAGGCATTGCGGGCAGCATTGTCATTCCGAAAGGAAATCCCATACAGGTTAATACCTGCTGAGGCTGGTTACCGCTCATTTTACTTCCCTGCGCCAGAACGGTCTGCGAACCGTAATACACTTCTCCTTCATGTGGAGCTTCCTGAGGAAAAGGAATGATGTATACCGGAATAAGCGATGTGACATGTCTGAAAGGAATGACCACTCCCATCACACTGGTTGTGGTGGTTGCTTTGTGCCTTCCATGAACATATATAGAGCCACCCAGCGGAATATTTTCAGGAAGAGAAGGCATCAGGTTTCTGGCAAATTGCGGAATCGGAATTTTAATGGTAATATAATCCATAATATCAAAAACAATCCCGATAAACGGATGAGGCAGCGGCAATGGAATAAACATGAATGAAGGTGGCGGCGGAATGAGAGTCCAGTGGATATCAATGGCCAGTACAATATCAAAATGTTTACTTGTATGCTGAATGGCTGTGGAAGGCATTGCAGGATTATTGACCTTAATCAGTTTCACTTTGCTTTCCGGAGCGGCCTTTTCTACTGTCACGGCACTGTCGCCACCTCCGCCTCCACTGCTTTTTTCCGGCTGTCCGGCATCTCCTCCCACTATAGATTTAGCCATGGAAACGGGATTCAGGGAATCGAAATTATTTTTCATTCCGTTCTTCCATCCCTGTTTGGTTTTATCCCAGCTTACCGAAGTAACATCTGTATTTACCTTCCATGAGCGGTCTGGGTTCATGTCCGGTTTTGCTACTTTAATGGGTTTTACTGTTTTTTTATTCAGATCTGCCATGATTCTTTTAATTTGAGATTACCCTGCTTTTGGTTTTTCCACGCTCACCTTCCAGTCATCACCAAAATAAGTCTTCATTTCACTGTCCAGTTTTGTTTTTTTATCAGTATCGCCTTCATATTTAAGAATAAGCATTGAGGCAACAAACCTCAGACTGCTCTGTTCTCTTGCTGAAGCATCCATCAGTTTTGCTATATCCAGACATTTTTCAAAATACCGGATCATTTTATCTTTTGTCAGCACTGTATCATTCAATGTAGCGATGATCCTGTAACACTCAATCGCCATTGCATATTCTCCTATTTTATGAGCCGTCTCTGCGGCTTTTTCAAATGCTTTTTCTGCCCTGGACTTTTTGGAGTTGCCTAACAAATGGCTTCCATAATTCATATACATCTGAACTTCCAGAGGAGTATCAGGTTCTACTTTTTCAAATATTGTCCGATAGGTATCTTCTGCCCTGTCCTTCTTCCTGTCCGCTATATATGCCTGGGTAAGCATAAAATAGGCAGAAATTTCGCCCTGTTTATTTTTTTGTTCTCCGGCGAGCTTCACCGCCTTTTTCAAGGCGTGCTCTGCTTCTTTAAATCTTTCTTTGCTTAAATGATTACTCGCTATAAGAATCTGCTGCTGGAAGTCTGTATCCGGGCTGTTCTTCTTACGGTTGGTATGAGCGGCAGTATTCTGCATTAACTGATGAATGTCTACCTCTATTCTGAAGCTGTGTGCTGAAGAGATGCCGGACAAAGTCCTGTAATGGTGATGTTCCGCCCAAACCAGTTTAATATCTTTATTTCCCGTTGCTTCACAGATCCTGCACCATTCTTTCACCCATAAAGAAAGTTCTTCGGTATCATTAATCCTGAGCGGGGCAATGTAGATATAGATTTTAGAATCCTTAATATTCGGGAAGTTTTTCTTCAATTCCAGCAAAGGATAAAAAGCTTTGTAAGCATCTGTTTTAAAACTTTCTTCCGGTTTTTTGAGATCCCATTGGGGAATATCCTCCTCACTTTTCTTCAGCATTTCATAGAACTCAGTCCATTCATCCAATAAGGTTTGTCCGAAGGAGTTCATCCCGTTAAATTCCTGATAATGGAGCAAAAAAACATCGTCTCCTTCTTCATCTTCAGAAAGCTTCGATTTGATAAATCCATCAAAAAGATCGGTTTCATGTTTTTCTCCCAAACAGATCAGCATAGGCTTTTCTTCGTTTTTTGAAACCACTTTCTGCCATTGTCTTTTTAATTTAACCAGCTCCAGATCTACGGGATTCATTAATTCAGTTTTACAGTTCCACTTACAATATTCGTCTCGCTTCCTCCACCGACATTGATTTTTCCTCCACTGCTGAGATTGGCTTCAGTATCACCTCTCATGGAAAGCGTATTGGTTCCGATATCCAGTGTATCGGATTTGATTCCGACACCTGAAGTAGGCTCACCGTCTTCAGGCCCTACTCCAACTCCGATACTCGTTGTGCCACCAACACCAATATTGACTCCCTGTACGAATATTTCTTTTCCTTTAATCTGAATATTTCCCTCTTTATCCATATAAATCGAGCTGCTTCCGCAATTCAGCGTAATGGAAATTTTGCTGTCTATGCTTATATTTCCCGCTCCATCCAGAAAAACAGAATTCTGATCTTTATCTTTTACGGTAATTCCTCCTGCATCATCCAGACTCATGGTATGTCCGCTTTTACTGCTTAAGCTTTTAATATTATTTCCGGCACCGCCGCCACCGCCAACTCCGCCATGGAACATTCCTCCCATCACAAACGGACGGTCAGGATGCTGGTGTGCAAAATTGACCACTACCTGATCTCCTTCCTCCGGAATCGCCATAAATCCACGATTTTTACTCACTTTTTCGCTGCCTCCGCCATCGGGAGTCATTACTCTGATATATTCTGTGGTAGTAGAACCATTCTGCCAGTCGAACTGCACTTTCACCCTTCCCTGGTTTAAAGGATCTGCATTGGAAATCACTTTGGCAAACTGGGCATCTGCTTTTGGAGTATGAAACTCCGGGCGGGGAATGAATCCGGTATCAGAAGCTATAGCCTCAAAAGTTCCGGTATAATATCCTCTGGCATCTACCTCATGATACATATCTGTAATCATTAATTTGGTAAAATAGGTTGTTTCGCTGCTTTCGGCTTTTCTCATTTCAATATCAGCGATACAGCCGGGATAAAGGAATGGCACTGTTGTAACTCCTGAAATAACGAAGACTTCAGCGGCTTTACTTCCGGCAGTTCCTTTCTGGGAAGTTTCCACATCCATGAAAGACACCGCTTTTATAGGCGCTACCCTCAGCGATGGAGTGGTAAATGTTTTTTCTGAAATTTCGTAGGCTCTCTTCGCAATATCTGAGGTATGATTAATCTTTGAGCTTCCTGCCGTTAATTTTTCATTTTTACTGCTGTTGTAACCGTAAAATGACGGATTCACGTGCTGTGCCTTCATTTTTATCTTGACATCACTCACACTGCTGCCATAGGTTAGCTTTACAGGTTTTTCCTGAGGTGGAAGTTTCCCGAAATGCAGTACTTCGCCATCGTAATAAAACTGTTCACCGTAGGCTTCCGCAATCCGGGCCAGATAGTTATAATGAGTTTCTTCATATTGTGAGCTGTAAGAAACATTTCCATGGGCCGCATCTACTCTGAAATCGAACGTATTTTGTCCCAGACCTTCTTTGATCACCTGGTCTGCGATACTGTTCAGGCTGATTTCCTGGGCTCCGCCAAAACTTTGAATATGGGGTGCTGCATCTAAAAGAACCGTAGGGCTGGATCCTGTAAGAACGATATTTCCCAGGCTTCCTTTTTCCTGGCTGAAACCTACTTCTGTGATGACTCCAACGAAATTTCTTTCCGGACCGTCTTCAACATCTTTATATCTGAAAATAACAGTAATTCTTTTTCCCAGAAAGTTCTGAGCTTCTTCCAGATTGTGGTTTTCGGAATTTCCCAAACTATCGTGAGCCAGCATCAGATCAAATTCATGATGTTTTACAGCACTTTGTTTTAATTGAAAATGCTTGAAATGTTTAATGACCTTTCCGTCAATTACGATTTCAAGTTTTACCACACGGTTAATTCCGGCTACCTGATTTCCGGGTATCGTACTGGCATTATAAATTCCTGAAGTTGGCTGCTTAGACCATACTTTATCTTCTACCAGTGTGGGAGGGTTGGATTGTTTAACCTGGTTCATAAACATTTGGGACCCGTTTTGAGCCATCCCTGTATAGGCCTGGGCCTGAGCCATTTTTTCTGAAGCTTTTTTAATGGTTCCACTCGATTTTTCCTGTACTTCCTGAGCAGCTTTATGAACTGCCTCATCCGTCAATGTCTGTTTAACATTCTTTACAGCTGAAATTTTATCTTTGGAAACAGGCAATTTGGGTGAATGATCGTCCTGAAACATAATGGTAATATTTGATTGATTGGGTGTCAGATTTTTTTAAGCTGAAAGTGATCCGGACCATAAAGTTCAGATCATTTCACTATCCGTGCTTCATCTGTAAAGAGGAATCCGGATATTAAGGTCGTAACAGGGTGTTAAAAGGAAAAGCACAACTATAAGTTTACTTTGTATCCCTGTTGAAATTCAGGATTTCGCCTGATTTTATTGTTGTAATATGCAGATTGTAATCATTATTAATTTTTTGTCGTTGGATTGGTGGTATTACAAAGATAAAGCGGTAATTGCTATTCAGGAAATTTTCGATGGATAATCTGAAATTTTGTCGTAGTTCTACGACTTTTCATCAATAATTCCAAAATAAATGATTAAAAAAAAGAAATAAATACCTCTATATCAAATAAATATTTAACATTTTTTAATAAATGAAAAGTATAAATTTATCACTTAAAATAGAAATAACCTAAAATATTATAATAAAAAACCAGCTGCAAAAAATAAATTTACAGCTGGCTTTATAGGTGTGAAAAACTTTTTATTGTTTTCTAAGTTCTGCTACTTTTTTCAGATAAACATCGGCCTGATCAAGAAATTCCTGATCGGTCTGCTGTATTGTCACGTGAGGAATAATCCCCTGCCCTCTCTTCTGATCAGGAAGATTTTGAGCATCCTGGATGACGTGAACAATAGAAAATCCGGTCTGGATTCCGGTATTGGGAAGTTCATACACCAATGGAAGATGGCCATTATGTTCATAATAGCCTCCTACCGTTTCTTTTCCAATCACAACAGCATTGGTATAGGATTTAATAAGGGAAGCAAGGTGTGAAGCTGCAGAAGCTACCCTTTGATCAACAAGCAGATAAAGCTGTCCTTTAAAAGTTCTTTCATTAGGCAAAACGGATGGATTCTTATCATCTGTCCAGTAATATTTTCCTTGAACACTTTTAGGATAAAGCTGTTTCAGATAGGCATTAAGGCCATGTTTATCCTGTACTCCGTTAGAGAGAAAAAGAGGAGTTATAATGAGTTTTTCCTCCAAAGGGACTTCATTGAATTGGGTGTAAGCATAGTGACTGTCACGGAAAGGTCTTTGTGCAAGATAAGAGAATACTTTTTCATAAAGAGCTCCTGTGCCTCCTGTATTTCCTCTGAGATCAATGATCAGATTCTGTATTTTTTCCTTTTCCAGAGTATCCATCATCTGATCAAGAAAAACACTGAATTTTTTATAGGCCGGATCTTCTTTTCCGGTGGCAAAATCGAATCCTCTCAAAGATAATCTGTAAATTCCTTCTCCTTCTTTGCTGAAGCTATATTTTTCAGACAGCATTTTTTTGTCAAAGGCAAGCGAATATCTTGATTCCTGAAGTTTTTTTAAACTTTCCAATGGAATTCCTTCCAGAGAAACTTCTTTTACGGCTCCATTCCATTTATATCGGATCACATAATTTTTGTGGTTTCCGAATTCCATATAAAATTTATCCAGCATTCCTCTTTCAAAACCTGTTGTTTCCTTGTAAGGCATGGAATAGCCGTCAGAAAAATAGTATTGCGAAAAACGGCTGATCATTTCTTTTGCAGGAACTCCGTTGATGGAAAGAATTTCGGCACCAAGAGGTATTGGTGCCTCTTTTGAATCCTGAAGCAGGCGTCCGTCAATATTCTTCAGAGTGATAGGCAGATATTCAGGTTTCTGGGTGAGATAATAGGAGACATGATTGGGTAAATCCGTATAATTATGGCAGCTTCCTTCAAATCCGGTAAGTCTGGCAATGATTTTATAGAAATCAAAAATATTTTTACTGTTTCTGGCTTCTGCTTCCGCCTGCTGGTAGATGCTGTCTATCTGCTTTTTGCTTCTGTACACATAGAGTCCGGAATTTGCTTTTTCCCTAATCAGACGGAATGTTCTGAGATCTTCCACAAACTGATCGGAACTGAACTGGCCGTTCAGAACAGGTACGCTTTTAGATTCAGCAATAGATACTTTTGCAATTTTACTTTTTTCAAGATAAGATTTAGCCCAGATCTTTACTTCATATTTCTTTCCTTTTTCAGGAGTAAAATACAGGCGCTCGATACTTTTTATTCCTCTGGAATCATCCTGTTCTTTCAGTTTTTTTCCATCCATGAACAAAGCAATTCCCAGATTAGCATCAGCCGACTGTACCGAAATCCATGATGGTTTGTGAGATTGTGGCGGATATTTGAGGGTGTCTCCCGGTTTAAGCTCCAGAAGAGTCTGTGCATATGCACTGTTTAAGAATAGCAAAAGAGGGAGGATAAGAGGTCTGGCCATTATTATTTTTTTGAATGGGCTAATATACAAATTAACCTCAACCGATTGAATATGCTCCGGCTATTCCCTTTCAGCACTATAGTTTCACACTCATATCCTGTACTTCTTCAGCAGAAAATCCATAGATCTGCGGGGTTTTTACATCCAGAAGGTTCAGATAGATATATAATTCTGCCCTGTGGTGGATTTCATGTTCTATCATGGCACGAAGCCATTTCCATACGGAAATTTCCTGATTGGCAGGAGTAAGGCATTTCCTGGTAAGATCCTCATCTGAAAGTCCTGCGATGATTTCAAGAGTCTGCCTGTGCATTTCATTAAAAAACTTAACGGTATCCGCATAGCCGTCAGCAAGGTCTTTACCACAACCCGGATAAGCACTTTTCTTTCCTGATATAGTTTCCCCGTACATATACCTTTCGATGGCTGCAATATGTCTTATCTGATCTCCAATGGTAAATTTTCCCGGTTTATAAGAAAAATCAATATGCTCAGGAGGAACAACTTCAATAATGCGGTTGGTTCTCTCTCTTATTTTTTCATAATAATCAATGAATGACTGTACAGTTTTTATTTCCATATCTTTTGCCTGATTTTTATATAAAGTGAATATAAGAAATCTGACTTAGTGTTTCATCATAAACCATTCAGAATAAAAAAATCCCCGATAAGTGAGACTAAAATTTGGATCCCTGGTAAATAACCTATATTTTAGTTAAAAATAACCATGATGAAAAGAGGAATCTGCTTGTGTATTATTCTATTAAGCTTTAAAAATCTTACTGCCCAGTCTGCAAAAATTGATACTGAAAAACTTCTTGAGTATTACGAAACACAACGTTATGCTGATGCAGCTACTTATCTTCAGAGTATATATCCCGGAGATACACAGGATATAAAAGCTCTGTCGCAAATAGCCTATTGTAATATGATGGCCGGAAAACTACCGGAAGCAGAAAAAAATTATCTGAAGATCAACACCATTCAACCCGACAGTGTACCCACCTTATTCAGTTTGGCCAGTATCAATTCCAGACGGGGAAATGTTTCCAATGCCAAAACGTATCTTCAACAGATTATCCGGCTGGACAGTATTAACTTCAGTGCTTATAAACAGCTTGCAGCTTATGCAGAAACTCCTGAATCCAGACTTTCTTACCTTAAAAAAGCCAATAGCCTTAATTCTGCAGATCCCGATGTTGCTTTTGATCTTTCTGCAACTTACATCAGCCTCAAACAATACCAATCAGCGTATGAGGTATTGAAAACAGCCATTGCAGCCGATACTGAGAACTTTACTTTACTGCAGGCTCTACTGCCGGCTGCCAACCAACTCCAAAAATATCCGGAAGTGATTGAAAAAGGTGAAAAGCTCCTGAAAAACCATGCTGATGTTAATGTAATGAATGATCTCGGACAGGCCTATTTTTATGTAAAGGATTATCAGAAATGTATCACGCTTTATAAAACACTGGAAGATATGGGAGTACAAAATGAAGGTACATTATATTTTATGGCCCTGAGCTATCGTGAACTGAAAGATTATAACAATGCAGCCCTCTATGCACAAAAGACTATTGACGAAGCTGTTTCAGATCACACCAACCTTTATTATGCTGCACTTGCAGGCATTTATGAAGCTAAAAACCAGTATAATGATGCTGTGACAGCTTATAAAAGAGGATTAACTTTTGGTACCAGCAATATTATTTATTACCGTTTGGGGCTTCTTTATGATCTCAATCTAAAGCAGCCTAAGAATGCCGCAACATATTATCAGATGTACCTTAAAAACAATCCTGATCAGGACAAGGAAAAAGAGCAGATTGCCTATGCAAAAGGAAGAATTCTTGCTTTAAAACAGATAGGCTCTTTATGATTATAGTCACAAGAAGAATCTCCGGTGATCCGTTAATTTTGTATAGGCAATAAACAGAATATTATGGACAATACAACGCAAAACACAGCAGAACGATTTATCCAATATCTAAACGAAGAAAATTTCGATAAGGCAGAAAGCTGTCTTGATCCTGATTTTAAATTTATAGGGGTAATGGGAAAGAGAGAAGGAGCCTCTGTTTACATCAAAGATATGAAGCAGATGAAGTTTAAGTATGAGATTCTTAAGACTTTTACTTCCGGTGAAGATGTTTGTTTCTGGTACAATATTGATATGGGAGAAAAAACAATAGAATCTTCGGGATGGTATCACATCAAGTGATGGAAAGATCCGTACTTTAAAAGTTCTGTTTGATCCGAGACCTTTATTAAAAGAGTCTTAAATCCATCCTGTTTTTTTCCTCCATGCGGTATATTCAGCGTCTTTGCTATCAATTTCCGGAATGTCCTGGACCTCGGGGATTTTATTGATATCTGATTCGGAAAGGACCCGCAGATTTACCTTTTCGCGTTCTGTATTTAACTTTTCTTTGTTTTCTACGGGATACATTATTCCGTCAGAGGTCAGCTGAGTACCATACTTTTGAGGTTTACCCTGAAAAACCTGAATTCTGTCGTATAAATAGGCTGTATGGATAGGATTAATATCATTACAATGCTTTTCCATCATAGCGTAGCTTGTTTTCATAAATTCGGGTTCGCCGATAGCATGCTGGATGATCAGCCATGCTGCATCACTAGCTTCCTCACCTACTTTTGAGATGGTAGGATAACCGATTTCTGCAATAATTTCCCGCAGCCGTTGTGCATTGGCTCTATGGATCTTTTCCATTTCGGGATGATAGCCTCCGGATAATTCTCCAGCCAGCAATAGTTTTTCTCTTACGGACAGGTCTTTGTCAGCCATTTCGATCAGTTCTTTTTCAAAAGGAAGATGGTTCATAGTTGATAATTGATAATTGATGAGTGATAATTGATGAGTGATAATTAATAGGTGATGATGATACTTTATATGAGCCTGTCAAGGATAAAACGGGCTCTGTTTTCTACTGAAATTTTCGGGACTTCTATGATATTGTAACCATATTCCTGATAAATTTCATTCATACATTCAAAGGTAAGCATAGATTTCTCGAAGGTTTGTTTTCTTTCAGGGTCATTTTCGTAAATCTCTTTCCATGGCGGCAGAATGAAAACATTGTTATGATACATCATTTCTCTTGCTTTAACCTCCATAGATTCCGGAACAGCAATATTTTCAAGTTTCATATAACCAAGTGTATCCAGTATTCCACGGTCAAAGAAAACAGGTTTTGCAGAAGTTGTCTGACTTATTCTCAGGTAGGTTTTTACGGATTCTTCGAACATCAGTTCTGCAAAAAGTTCTTTGTTAAGCCATGGAAGCCCTTCTCCACCGGAATTCATCTGTTCTTTAATGATTCTCCTTCCTTCTTCAGGTACAGTTATCATTTCACGGCGGCTTAATTCATCCAGCAAAGTTGTTTTTCCTGCTCCGGGACCTCCGGTAATGATATAGAATGTTGAAATATTCTGTTTCATGGGTTTGAATTATAGTATAAAACTTCATCATACAGCAGAATTTCATACTGCGGAGTTTATCTGTTATTTTTAATGATACTTTTATACGTGTTGATGCGGTCTTCTTCCCGGTACATATTACACAATATCAGGAGATCATCGGTATTGTACTTTTGGGCAATTTCATCTAATCTCTGGTTAACAGATTCCGGTGTTTCTATAATAATTCTGTTCAAAACTGTAAAGAATTCTTCTTCATTCTTTGTTCCCAGAATCTTCTGTTCTACCACTTCCGGAGAAAGAACCACGTTGGGGCTTTCTAATTTCCGGGACTGTAAAAACTGATAGGCCATTCCGTAAGCATTCCGTCTGGCATCTTCTATTGTATCTGCTACCGATACCGCTATGGCAACCTGCAGAGAAGGCTGGGAAAAATATTGTGTTCTGTCAAATTCTCTGAGATAAGCATCTGTATTTTCCTTTCCGTTCTCACTATTCATAAAAGCAGCGAATGAATATCCAACTCCATGCTTTGCAGCTTCCCGGGCGGAGGTCATTCCTGAGCCCAGCCACATAATTTCCGGAATATGCTGTACATGAGTCGGCTGTGCAATAAGTCCATTATAAACTCCTTCTTCGTCCTTTATGAATTGAATGATCTCTTCCAGTTTGGTTTCCATATTGGATAACACTACCGGTTTATGATTGTTCAGTGCCATGACAGCATCTTTTAATCCTCCGGGAGCTTTTCCAAGTCCAAGAATAAAACGTTCAGGATATAAAGTTGACAACATTTTGGTCCATTCCGCAATCTTATAGGCAGAATAGTTTCTCATCATGATTCCGGCAGTTCCTATTTTGATCCGGTTCGTTTTACTGAGAGCAATTGCAGCTAAAAGCTCGGGACTGGAACTTCCATAAGCTTCTACTCCATGATGTTCGGAATACATGATGCTGTGAAACCCTGTTTCTTCAGCCATTACAGCAAGCTTAAGACTGTTTTTCAATGCAGATGCCGCACTGCCGCCCATGGTGGCGGGTGACTGATCTAATATCCCTAATTTCAGCTTCATACTGTTGGATCAATTTTATGGTGAAGGTATGAAAAAAGCTTTATGTAACAGAAAATGAAGTGATATCATTCTTTAGGCGGAAAAACAATTCCCTCATCCTTAATCAGATCGTAACCAAATTTCATGATAGTTTCAATAACCGGAATGGCTTTCTCTCCTTTCTTTGTAAGACTATACTCTACTTTTGGAGGAATTACGGGAAATACTTCCCTGTGAATCATCTCTTTAGCTTCCAGCTCACGCAGCTGACTGGTGAGCATTTTATCTGTAATATGAGGAATATCCTTTTTAAGCTCGCTAAAACGGAGTGGCTTCTCCTGCAGTCTCCACAAAATCGGCATCTTCCATGTTCCGCCGATATGACTTAATGCAAATTCAATAGGAGTATAATACAGTCTTTTATCATGGAAAAATTCAGGCATAACAACGTTTTTTAGATTGACACTTTCAAAAAGGTAAGTATAGAACTAAAAGGTAAGTATATAGTTTCCTGATAGTCTATTCTGCAAATTTGCAAAAAAAATAATGAATATGAACAGAAATCTTTATGTACTGGCACTAGGTGTTTTCGGAATTACCACTACAGAGTTCGGAGTGATTGGAGTATTACCCGAACTTGCTTCCGCATTCCGGGTTTCCATTGAAAAAGCGGGATGGCTGCTGAGTGCATTTGCATTGATCGTTGCTGTTTTCGGGCCCTTCATGCTTCTTATATTGTCTTCTTTCAAAAGGAAAAGCTTATTAATTTTTTCTTTATCGGTTTTTGTTGCTGCCAATATCCTGTCTGCATTTATTACCAATTTTTATCTCCTTCTCATCGTTAGAATGATTCCTGCATTTTTTCATCCGGTATATTGGTCCATTGCTTTATCTGTCGCCGGGCAAACCTCAGATCCTGCAGAGAAATCCAGGGCTGTTAGTATTATTTTTTCCGGGCTTACACTGGCAACGGTTTTAGGAGTGCCATTGGGAACATTTATATCTGGCCTGCTTTCCTGGCAGTCCTCTTTTTTACTTACCGCTTCCATTAATGGAGTTGCTCTGGCGGGAGTATGGTTTTATCTGCCATCCATTCAGAATACGAGAGCATCTTCAGATAAATTTCCCATTAAAATATTCCGGAATAAACATCTATGGAACGGGCTTTTTCTGGCATTCTTCATCATTGCAGCCATGTATTCAACTTATGGTTATATGGCAGATTTTTTTAAGAATGTCACCCAAATGAACGGGAAACAGATCAGTATACTATTTTTTCTGTTTGGAACCGCAGGAATTGCAGGAAACAGAATTGCAGGAAAATATATGAGCAGGTTTCCGTTTCAGACTACTTTTGTGTTCCTGATTTTATTATCCGGAATCCACCTTCTGATTGGGCATTACGGAAGTTATTTTATACCGATGATTTTGATTGTAACCTTTTGGGGGCTTATTCATTCCGGAGGTTTTCTGATCAGCAATATCAATGTAACGTCCTCCTCATCAGAGACCTCTGAGTTCATCAACAGTATTTTTACTTCCTGCGGGAATTTTGCGGTTACTGCAGGTACTCTTTTGGGAGGTTTTTGGATTGACCGTTATGGTATAGAAAATGTAATGTGGTCAAGTATTGCCGGTCTTGTTCTTGCCATTATTGTACTGCTTGTTAAAAGGAACAGACATTAAGTTGTAATAAAAAGCAAAGCTTTCCATGAAATGGAAGTTTTTTTAAAACGAATAAAAATATAATAGTCTGGGAAAAATGGAAATAATATACCCCCGCTGTCCAGCAAGGGTATATTATTGTTGTATCATTGAAAAGCTTCCATATTACTCCTGCATGATCTTTTGAACTTCATTGAATTCGCTTTCAATGACAGGATCAGGCTTATAGGTTGATAACGAAACAATCACATTGGTCAACAGAGAAAGCGTAAACCCAGGAATAATTTCATACCAGTCTTTCAGCGGATGTTGCAGATAAACCCAGGCTAATACTGTGATTCCTCCTACCATCATTCCGGCAAAACCTCCCTGCCATGTTGCTTTTTTCCATAAAAGCGACAGCAGGATGAGTGGCCCGAATGCAGAACCAAAACCTGCCCATGCATTTCCCACCAGATTGAGAATACTATCCTTTGGATCCAGGGATAAAAGTACCGCAATGACGGCTACCAGTAAAACAGAAAGCCTGCTTGCTATTAATAATTGCTTAGGAGTTGCTTTTTTATTCAGAAAAGCTTTGTAAATATCTTCTGTTAATGAGCTTGAAGTCACCAATAACTGAGAGGAAATCGTACTCATTACCGCTGCAAGAATGGCTGTAAGTAGAAATCCTGCAATGAACGGATGAAATAATATACGGGAGAAATAAATGAAAATAGTTTCTGCTTCCGTCTTTGATCCGTCAAACTTCATCATGGTATTCATATCGAACTTTTGCAGATAAGCGATTCCTACCAATCCAATGGCCAAAGCTCCTGCAACAGTAAATATCATCCATGTAATCCCGATGCGTCTTGCTTTGATCAGATCTTTCGGCTTATCAATGGCCATAAAACGTACCAGAATATGCGGCTGACCGCAATATCCTAATCCCCATGCCAGTAAAGAAACAATACTTACAGTCGTTGTTCCTCTGAACAGATCCAGATATTTTGGATTTTTTGCTTCAATCAGAGAAAACGTTTCGCCCACACTTCCGATCTGGGTAATGGCTACAATCGGAACAATCACCAATGCCAAGACCATGATGGTGCCCTGCACGAAATCTGTAAGACTTACAGCCAGAAATCCACCTAAAAATGTATACAGCACTACCACCAGACTTGTCAGAAGTAAGCCCGCTGTATAATCCATTCCGAAAGCAGATTCGAATAATTTTCCTCCCGATACCATTCCCGCAGAAGTGTACAGGGTAAAAAATACCAGAATGAAAATAGACGATGTAATTTTCAGGAGCTGATTTTTATTTTTAAACCTGTTTTCAAAAAATACAGGTAACGTAATGGCATTCTGTGCCACTTCGGTATAAATTCTGAGTCTTGGGGC
The DNA here is from genome assembly GCF_059515165.1 of Chryseobacterium sp. CS3K3.1. Classification (NCBI taxonomy): domain Bacteria; kingdom Pseudomonadati; phylum Bacteroidota; class Flavobacteriia; order Flavobacteriales; family Weeksellaceae; genus Chryseobacterium; species Chryseobacterium sp. CS3K3.1. Next base: position 82,742 of record NZ_JCAKRV010000016.1, read on the forward strand.
TACAATAATATAATTGAGGTAAGCTCCAATGGTTAGCCCTATCGCAATCCAGGAGCTTGAAATTCCGGACAAATACATCGCCCCCGGTACTCCCATCAAAAGCCATCCGCTCATATCGGCTGCGCCCGCAGACAATGCTGTTACGGCAGCTCCCATTTTCCGGCCGCCAATTAAAAATTCTTCTGAATTACTTGTTGATTTTCTATAAGAATATATGCCTATACCTATCATTAATAACAGGTACAACCCCACAGAAATCCCTTCATATACTTGCATATCATTATTTTTACGAAGCCGAATATAATGATTTTCTAATGAATGGAAAGATTTCTTCTACAGAGAGAACCCATGAATAGAGAGAGCAAAACAGCTTTTATTTTTGAACCTTTTTCCGAATCGTTCTTATTATAAAATATAGCACGAGTACAAGCATCTGAATTCCACAGAAGACAAGCATAAAGAACCACCATACCAATCCAGCTCCACCACTGCTGTCAAACAACAAATGATAATATAAGACTGAACCCCATAAACAGAAAAGGATTACATTTACTGTCCCAAACTTTCTGTTATACCTGAAAGAAGTAACAATAAGCAAAAAGCAAACTATTAAAGCTGTACGTAAAATCTGGTTATCACTCATTTGTAATCCAACTATTTTTCCCTCGTTTTAAATTTTATAACCAAGTTTTCATCTTTCAGAGGGTATCCTTCTTTAGACCTGAAACTTTTATTGGTGAGTATAAATTCATATTCTTTGCCAGGCTTTACATCTACTCCCAAGACCAACGTTTTATCATTATTTTCCATTCCTTTCACTTTGGTCATCGGCATATATTCTTTTCCTTTATCAGAAAGATTGAATGAATAGTATCCGGGAACCATTTCCTGTGAAAAAGTAATTCGGAGTTCTTTTGTATCGGCACTTACGCTCGCAGAGCCATTTTCAGGATCTATTTTTACAACATATGGCTGCTTCTTACGATATTCTTTCAAAAGATCAGCGGTTTTTTCCTTGAAAAATTTTGATTTGCTCAGGAAATCTTCAACAGCTTTATTATCATCATAATTCAGCTCAATAATATCTTTGATGGCCTGCTTTTTATCTTTTGCATTCTGGTAATACATTTTACTGATTTCATACCCCACATAATACCCTAAATCGGCTCCTTCTCCTTTTTGTCTTCCATTATAAAACCAGTTCGGAAGATTACCGCTAAACATTTCTTTTTTAAACTGAGCTTTAATTTCAGCTTCGTGAGCCATTCCGTATGAAATATATTTCCTTTTCAAAGGTTCATTCATCACAAGTTCGGCAATCAGATCACATGATCCTTCCCTGATAGCCTGATTTAAAACCCTGTTCTGATATCCGGCCTGCTGGGTATGGATGTATTCATGAATATTCAGGGAAACGATATTATCCAGAGACTGGTTGGCAAAAACCCCCTTCAACCATTCATCTTCAAATTCTGAGACCTCTGTAGTCCCTGTTCCGGTGGCAAGTTCTGCACCTACCAATACCATATTTCCGCTCACAGTTCCGCCAGAGTTAAGTGCCCCAATTGTAAAATACATTTCAGCATCTTTAAGTTCAGGATACAATTGCTTCAACCTGGCAACACCTGCTTCCAGCTCTTGGGTTTTGGTTTTTATTGTTAAGGTATTGGGTCTGACTGAATTCCAGAATTTAGGATACTTCTCAATAACTTTTACATACATACTATCGTTATAATCTCTGGCATCCATAAAAGCTTTTAAGCCCTTTGTTGCTTTACCAGTATAGAGTCGTTTGATAAGATCAAGCTTTCCGGAATAATCATTTGTTTTTTGAATACTGTCATAAGCCATCCAAAAATTATCAATATCTGAAGTAAAAATCCTTGTTGATTTCTGTGAAAAAGCACTTGCAAATACAAGCGAAAGAATAATGGTCGAAATACGCTTCATGACTGTTTTTAATACAACAATGATACATACAATTATTGTATTCTACAAATATCGCCTATCGTTTGCACACAATAGAATTAAAAGAATAACAGAAACATCCTCATCATAATAACTCCAAAAAAGTAAGGTGTAAATCTACATTTTACTCTTTATTTATATTAATTCCAAATAATTTTAATTCTTTCCATCTTTTTATCACAAATATTTAATACTTTAGCTTAATAATTTGAACGAATGGGAATAATCCTTAAACCAATTGATATTGTAGATGACATTTCACAAGAAGATTTCCGTGAAAAATATCTAAAGCCATGTAAGCCGGTGGTAATCAGAAATATGGCAAGAAAGTGGCCCGCTTATCAGAAATGGACGATGGATTACATGAAAGAAGTAGTAGGCGATGTTGAAGTTCCCCTTTATGATAGTTCCAAAGCAGATCCTGCCGCTCCTATCAATACTCCGACTACAAAAATGCCTTTTCGTGATTATGTTGATCTTATCCAGAGAGAGCCTACAGATCTGAGAATTTTCTTCTTTGATCCTATAAAATTTGCTCCGAAACTGTTAGACGATTATGTTCCGCCAAAGAATCTTATGGGTGGATTTTTAGATAAATATCCCAGTATGTTTTTCGGAGGCAAAGGGTCTGTGACTTTCCTTCACTACGATATCGACATGCCGCATATTTTCCACACCCATTTCAACGGAAGAAAGCATGTACTTCTGTTTGAATACAAATGGAAAACACGTCTGTATAAGCTTCCTTATGCTACCTATGCACTGGAAGATTATGATATTGCCAATCCTGACTTTGAAAAGTTTCCGGCTTTGAACGGTATAGAAGGCATTGAATGTTTTCTGGAACACGGAGATACATTGTTCATGCCTACAGGCTGGTGGCACTGGATGAAATATCTGGACGGATCTTTCTCTATTTCCCTGCGTGCCTGGGATAAAAGCTGGGCTGTAAAAGCACATTCCCTATGGAATCTTGCTGTTCAGCGTAATTTTGATAACTTCATGAAAGCCAGATACAAAAAAAGGTATATGGACTGGAAAGAAAGAAAAGCAGTAGAAAAAGCCCATATCGCTTTGAAAAAAGGACTGCCAAAATAAAATAAAGGTGGATGATTCGTTCAGAATCATCCACTTTTTTTATTCACTTTTGAGATGTATTGCAAAAAATAATTAAATTGCAAAACGTTCCCTTAATACAAATACACATATATGTTTGAAAAATTAATCGATAGCTTTGAGAAGCTGTGCCTGCAAATTATTATTGAAATCTTATTGGTTCCGGTAACCATATTCAAATTGTTTCAGGATCCCCGCCGATGTTATGACCTGTCTGCTCACGAGATGGAAAAAGAAGAAACTGAACGTTTTCACGATTACCTTTCTCCTATCAAACTGTCTGTTTATACCTCTGTGATTGTCTCTGTTCTTTTAATGGATTATGGTGGTGAGCATAATATTATTTCAAAGATCAAAGGGCTCAGTATGGTAGAAAAAGCGCTCTTTATATTTTTGATGAATAATATTACTGCGGTAGTATTCACCGTTGCCATATTATGGTACAAAAAAGAAAAAGTGAATACCGTCACCTTCCGGACCTTATTATTTTCTTTTATTTATACAACCGTATATACCTCTACTCCTTTTTTTATATTAATCAGCTCGGCTATGTTTCTGGGACAAACTTTGAATGTAAATGCTTACATACAAAGCCTGGACAAGATAAGTAATTATGGAACAAGAGAATATTTGTTCTTTTTCGCTTTTCTGGTTTTTATTATCATTGGAATTATCGGAATTTTCAAGCTTTTCAAAGCGTTGCATTATATTCTGAAAAATAACTTCACTTATCATCCTTATATCGTATGGTTTTTTACCTTACTTTTCTTTGTTATTCAGTTATATTATACAAAAGGATTTATTTAAAAACCAACACCTACCAGTCTGTTCATATTTTATTTACATTTGTAAAAATTTTACATTATGCCTAAGCCTCGCGAAAGAATAATAAGCACTGCTATGGTTCTCTTCCATAGACAAGGTTATAACAATACGGGCATCAATCAAATCATTGAGGAGTCTAATGTATCCAAGGCAAGCTTTTACCAGCATTTTAAATCTAAAGATGATCTTTGTATAGAATTTCTTAATAAAAGATATGATTACTGGGTGTCCGAACTTGAAAAATTCACATCTGAAGCAGAAACACTGCAGGAAAAATTCCGGAAATCCTTTGATTTTCTGATCCATATGAATGAAAGAGAAGACTTCAGGGGATGCAGCTTTCTGAATATTTTGTCGGAAATTCCTGCAGATAAGGAAGATATCCACAAGGTAATCCGGGATCATAAAATTAAACTGAGAGAATCCTTCAATGAAGATATCCAAAACGATATGATTTCAGCCCATATCTATCTTCTTTTTGAAAGTTCAATACTGACCAGCCAGCTTTACAGATCGAATGAACTGATTGAAAAATCTAAAATGATCGTAGAGGATCTCCTGAACGACTCCCATTAATCCTTCGGCCATGCATATTCCGGATCTTCATTCTTTTTTGAAAGCTGACCTTCATTTATCCACTGAAGTTACTTATCCTGCTAAAACGATCCTGCTTGAAGAGGGGAAAATTTCTGATAAGATGTTCCTGGTAAAAAAAGGAGCATTGAGAGTATTCTTCTATCAGGATGGAAAAGAACTTACCCTGGAATTTATAACAGAAAACCAGGCTGTTTCATCGTTTGACAGCTTCCTGAATAGCAATCCCAGCGATTTTGTTATTGAAACTCTGGAATCAACCACTGTTTATGAATTACACGCTGAAACTTTTCATAAACTCATGGAAAATGAGGAATTCCAGCACACTTTCCAGCCGCTTTTTTACAAACGTTTCAGTGAAATTAATAAACGGCTGATTTCTTTTATCAGAGATTCACCTCAGGAAAGGTATCAGCAGCTTCTCAAAAACAGACCGGAGCTTCTTCTACGCTTTCCACAGCATTATATTGCCTCTTATCTCGGAATCACAAGTGTTTCATTAAGCAGAATACGCAACCGTAGGTAATTTCTTTACAATTGTTATCGTTCAGTCATGAGTCTGTAAGGTAATTTTGCTTCAAAATAATAAAATTATGAAGCATTTTATCCGGCAGTTATTCAACGATGTACTGGAAAATCCGGTATTTGACGAATTATTAATTGAGAAATATTTTTCAAAAGAATACATTCAGATTGTTGATCATTCTCAGCTTACTTATGATGAATTTGTTCTTCACATCAGAAAACTGAAAGAAAAAGTGGCTGAACAAAAGCTTGATATCATCAGTCACGCTGAAAATGGGAATATCATATTTACCCACCACATAGCAAAATCCACCCTAAAAGATGGAAGTAAGGTGGTACATAAAGTATTGGCAGAATTTACCATCCGGAACCATCAGATTATACGATGTAATGAATTGACTTTGCTCGTAGAGGGAAATGCTGTTGAGAAGAATTTAGGTTCTGAAAGATAGATAAGCTCTATCCCACTATATTAACAATTCTTAAGATATTCTTAATTTTCTCTTCAACGCATTTACCAAACAGACGTTTAATTTTGCTGTTATTTTTATCTAAAATATTAAAAGTGAAGAAAATTTTTACGTCTGTTTTGTTTTGTGCCTCTATTTTTTTCTATGCGCAAAACGGTTCTTTGTCCGGAAATATCAATGATGATTCAAAGATAGCCCTGCCTGGAGCCAAGATCTCATTAAGCCCGGGAAATATATATACCACTTCGGATGAGCACGGAAACTTTGTATTTTTGAATGTTCCTCCGGGAAGTTATACCATGAAAATCGACTACCTGGGTTATGGCGTGCATGAGTATACTGTAACGGTAGAACCTGAAAAAAACACCCGTCAGAATATTATTTTTGACAAGAAAGAGACATCAATTGCAGCCATTGTAGTTTCGGGAGCGACTCTGAAAAATCAGGCAAGAGCCTTGAATAAACAAAGAAATAACGCCAATATTACCAATGTGATTTCTTCTGATCAGATCGGACGCTTTCCGGATGCCAATATCGGAGATGCTTTGAAACGTGTTCCGGGAATTACGATACAAAATGATCAGGGTGAAGCCAGAAATCTTATTATCAGAGGGCTTGCTCCCAATCTGAACTCCGTTACGCTGAATGGTGACAGGATTCCGTCTGCTGAAGGAGATAACCGTAATGTACAGATGGATCTGATTCCTTCTGATATGATTTCTACTATAGAAGTTAATAAGACTTTAACTCCGGATATGGATGCCGATGCCATCGGAGGTTCTGTCAACCTGATTACCAGAGCTTCCCCGAACGGCCAGAGAATTTCCGCAACCGTTGCCGGAGGATACAATCCCATCCGTGAAAAAGGAAATTATACCGCCGGATTTGTGTATGGAAACCGTTTTCTGGATAAGAAATTAGGTGCTGTATTCAGTTTTTCCTATAACAACAACAATTTTGGTTCGGATAATATAGAACCCGTATGGAGCCAGGCCAATGATCTTGCCCAAACGGTTTATGTAAGCAAAATGGGAGTTCGCTATTATAATGAACACCGTATCAGACACAGTTTTGATCTTAATATGGATTATGAATTCAATTCCAAAAACAAGATCTACGCTTCTGCCATGTACAACTTCAGGAATGATAAGGAAACCAGATTTGCTTTAGGATATAAAATAAAACCTGTTTATAATGCTGATGAAACTGAGATTACAGACTGGAAAGGAAGTATCACAAGACAGAATAAAGGAGGTGATGCCGATAATGATAATACCCGTCTGGAAAAACAAAAAGTTCAGAACTATGCTTTAAGAGGAGAACATTTATTAGGAGCTAAAGTGGATCTCGACTGGGCTGTCAATTACGCCATCGCCAGTGAAGATAAGCCTCATCAGCGTTATATTGAGTTTGAAAACAGCAAGATGAACTTCTCTCCGGACCTTAGCAATCCTGAGAAACCTGTGATCAACCTTCTCGCAGCAGACAATCTGGGAAGCTATAAACTGAGTGATCTCTCGGATGCCAATAACTTTACCCAGGAAAAAGAGTTGGGAGCAAAAGTGAATGTACGTTTTCCGTTTTCCGTGATTGATGGGCAAAAAGGACGTCTTCGTACCGGTTTCCGCATGCGTTTGAAGAAAAAGGAAAGAGAAAATGATTTCTATGCTTTTACACCTGTAAACAATATGGGAAGCCTTTTATCGGTGCCAACCATACACCTTAATGGTGAAAACTTCCAGCCGGGAAATTATGTTCCGGGAACATTTGTTGATCCTTCTTTCCTTGGCGGATTGGATTTATTCAATCCAACCTTATTTAACGGTAAGCTGAAACCTGAAAAGTATCTTTCCAGCAACTACAATGCAAAGGAGCAGATCTATGCAGGTTATATCCGTTGGGATCAGGACTTTAATGATAAACTATCGATGATCGTTGGAGCCCGTATTGAAACAACCCAGATTGATTACACCGGAAATTATGTCATGAATGAGAAGGATTTGGTAGGGCAAATCAATAATACCAATACATATACCAATGTCCTTCCGAATATTTCCTTCAAATATGTTCCGGTGCAGGATCTTGTACTTCGTGCAGCATTTACTACCGCTCTTGCCCGCCCTAACTATTATTCTTTAGTTCCTTATCTGAATGTTATTTCGGAAGATGAAATTGTTGCAGCAGGAAATCCGAATCTGAAGGCAACCTATGCCTACAATTTTGATTTCATGGCAGAGAAATATTTCAAGTCTGTAGGGATTCTTTCCGGAGGTGTTTTCTATAAAAATCTTAACGATTTCATTTATACGTATTCCAAAAGAAATTATACCGCGAACGACTTTGCCAATGATTTTGCGGGACAAACCAACCCAATTCCGGCCGGAGAAAGCAACTGGAAATTTACCCAGCAGCGTAATGGTGACAATGTAGATATTTATGGGTTTGAAGTTGCTCTACAAAGACAGCTTGATTTCATTCCCGGAGCTTTCTGGAAAGGACTTGGAGTGTATGTCAACTATACTTACACTAAATCCAAAGCAAAAGGAATTACTAATGAAGAAGGCATTGAAAGAACAGATGTAGGGTTTCCTGGAGCTGCCCCTCATATGTTCAACGGATCTTTATCATGGGAAAACAAACGTTTTTCAGCAAGAATCTCCATGAATTATGCTTCTCATTATATTGATGAGCTTGGTGGCAAGGCATTTGATGACCGTTATTATGACAAACAGTTTTTCCTTGATGCCAATGCTTCCTACAAGATTACCAGCCAGATCAGAGTTTTTGCAGAAGCCAATAATCTGACGAACCAGCCGTTAAGATACTACCAGGGAATCCCAAGCAGAACCGCACAGGCTGAATATTACAGACCAAGGTTTACAATGGGAGTGAAATTTGATTTTTAAAATAAACATGAAAAACCTACATTATATACTGGCTCTTTCAGTTCTTCCTTTTGTGATCAGCTGCAAAGGGCAGAAAGAAGCCATAGAAAAATTAAAACCTGCTGTTATCACAGAAACAGTGGTTCATGATACGGACGATCCTGCCATATGGATCAATCCTCAGGATGCTTCAAAAAGTATAATCATCGGCACAGATAAAGATACGGATGGAGGTTTGTACGCCTTTGATCTTAACGGGAAAATCATCCATAAAGTATTAGGATTGAAGCGCCCCAACAATGTTGATCTTGAATATGGTTTTATTTTAAATGGAAAGAAAACAGACATCGCTGCCGTAACGGAAAGGGAAACGAACAAAGTAAAATTATATTCGCTTCCTGAACTGAAAGAAGTGGGAGAAATCTCTGTATTTGAAGGAGAAACGGAACGTGGTCCGATGGGAGTTTCCATGTATAAAAATCCGCAGACAGAAGAAATATTTGTCATTGCCGGAAGAAAATCTGGTCCAGGTGATGGCTACCTTTGGCAATATAAACTTTCTGAGAAAAATGGGTCTGTCACAGGAGAAGTTGTCCGTAAATTTGGAAAATACAGCGGTTTGAAAGAGATTGAAAGCATTGCTGTAGATGATGAAATGGGCTATATCTATTATTCTGATGAACAGTTTGGAGTTCATAAATATTATGCTGATCCGGGTAAAGGTAATGAGGAATTAGCTGTTTTCGGAAAAGGCGATTTTAAATCTGATGTGGAAGGAATTTCCATCTATCCCACTGATAAAGGAAAAGGTTATATTCTGGTTTCGAACCAGCAAAATGATACCTTCAATGTCTACTTAAGAGAAGACCAATCAAAGGGCAGAATTGCAGAAATTCCTGTTTCTACATTAGAAAGTGATGGTTCTGAAGTGACCCATGTTAACTTGGGTCCAAAATTCCCGAAAGGCGTTTTTGTTGCGATGAGCAATGGCCGAGTATTTCATTATTATGACTGGAGAGTGATTGAAAAAGCCATTAAATCTGCGGTAAAGGCTGGAAAATAAAAGAATTTTGAACCATTAAGGCTGATGGTTTTAAGAGTATTAAGTTGAGTTACAAGTATGAGATTGCTTCACTTTTGGTTCGCAATGACAGGTTGCCCATCTTGATACTCTTCATTTTTTCATTCTTCTTAATGGTTTATCATCTTAAAAGTTTTTCAACGCAAAGTTGATTCTAAAGGTAGCAATATTTTAGGAAGCTAAGAAAGAGTTGATTTGCAATCAACCGATGAAGCTGGTGTTTATCTATAAGCTTTTTAAGCAGCTTGCTGCAGCTCTTTGCTGCCTTAGAAATAAGAAAGCTTAATTTTTTAACTTTGCGTTTTAAAAAAATCCATCTAAGTAAAGCCCATCTTTTTTCATTATTCTTAATAGTTTATCATCTTAAAAGTTTTTCAACGCAAAGCTGATTTTAAGGGTAGCAATATTTTAGGAAGCTAAGAAAGAGTTGATTTGCAATCAACCGATGAAGCTGGTGTTTATCTATAAGCTTTTTAAGCAGCTTGCTGCAGCTCTTTGATACCTTAGAAATAAGAAAGCTTAATTTTTTAACTTTGCGTTTTAAAAAAATCCATCTAAGTAAAGCCCATCTTTTTTCAGTTTTCTTAATGGTTTATCATCTTAAAAGTTTTTTAACGCAAAGTTGATTCTAAGGGTAGCAATATTTTAGGAAGCTAAGAAAGAGTTGATTTGCAATCAACCGATGAAGCTGTGGTGTTTATCTATAAGCTTTTTAAGCAGCTTGCTGCAGCTCTTTGATACCTTAGAAATAAGAAAGCTTAATTTTTTAACTTTGCGTTTTAAAAAAATCCATCAAAGTAGAGCCCATCTTTTTTCATTCTTCTCAATGGTTTATCATCTTAAAAGTTTTTCAACCAAAAGTTGATTCTAAAGGTAGCAATATTTTAGGAAGCTAAGAAAGAGTTGATTTGCAATCAACCGATGAAGCTGTGGTGTTTATCTATAAGCTTTTTAAGCAGCTTGCTGCAGCTCTTTGCTGCCTTAGAAATAAGAAAGCTTAATTTTTTAACTTTGCGTTTTAAAAAAATCCATCTAAGTAAAGCCCATCTTTTTTCATTATTCTTAATAGTTTATCATCTTAAAAGTTTTTCAACCAAAAGTTGATTCTAAAGGTAGCAATATTTTAGGAAGCTAAGAAAGAGTTGATTTGCAATCAACCGATGAAGCTGGTGTTTATCTATAAGCTTTTTAAGCAGCTTGCTGAAGCTCTTTGCTACCTTAGAAATAAGAAAGCTTAATTTTTTAACTTTGCGTTTTAAAAAAATCCATCAAAGTAAAGCCCATCTTTTTTCAGTTTTCTTAATGGTTTATCATCTTAAAAGTTTTTCAACGCAAAGTTGATTCTAAGGGTAGCAATATTTTAGGAAGCTAAGAAAGAGTTGATTTGCAATCAACCGATGAAGCTGGTGTTTATCTATAAGCTTTTTAAGCAGCTTGCTACAGCTCTTTGCTACCTTAAAAGTAAAAAATTATCTCTTAAACTTTGCGTTAAAATTTAATTCCATTCTTATAAACTAAAGCTCATTCTAATACGCTTTATTTTTCATTCCTTTCACTGAATATGTTTCCTCAAAAACTCTGCAGTGAATGATGTTTTATTTTTCAAAAGATCCACCGGAGTTCCTTCAAACAATACTTCACCTCCAAATTTTCCTGCGCCCGGTCCCATATCAATAATCCAGTCTGCCTGGGAAATAATATCAAGATTGTGTTCGATAACAATCAGCGTATTATTCTGATCTGCAAGACCATTAAAAAACGCAAGCAGTTTTTGGGTATCGCTTGGATGTAGCCCTGTGCTCGGTTCATCAAGAATAATGATCTGATTGGTATTTTTCAGTTCTCTTGTGAGTTTCAGGCGCTGTCTTTCGCCTCCGGAAAAGCTGTCCAGTCTTTGCCCCAATGTCAGATAATCAAGACCTAATTGTATCAGCAGATCAAAATTTCTGAGCACCAATTCTTCCTTAAAAAAATCAGCAGCCTCAGAAACCGTCATGCTCATGACTTCTGCAATTGTTTTTCCGTTGTAGGCATATTGCAGTACATCAGGATCAAATCCCGATCCGCCGCAAACCTCGCATGGCTGCTCAATATCATCCATAAAAGCCAGATCAATCTTTTCTATTCCCAAACCTTTACAATTTTTACAGGCTCCATCACTGTTTCTGCTGAACAGTCTATCAGAAACATGATTGGATTGTGCAAAAAGCTTACGTACACTATCTGATATTCCGAGATAAGTAAGCAAATTGGAGCGGGCACTTGCAGCGAACAAAGATTGATCAATAATAGTTACATCCGGATAGAGTTCCGGGAGCATACGATTTATCAGGGTACTTTTGCCGGATCCTGCAACACCGGTTACGACTGTTATTATCCCGGTGGGAATATTTACCGTCACATTTTTAAGATTATATCTGTTGGCATTTTTAATTTCCAGATAGCCATCAGGTTTTCTGAATTCTTGTTTGATGGAAGGTTTCTTTGCGAAATAAGAACCTGTTTTACCTTTCGATTTTTTTAAATCTTTAAATGTCCCGTCATAGATCACTTCTCCTCCATTTCTTCCTGAACCAGGGCCTATATCAATCACCCTGTCCGCCATTCTGATCAGATCCGGATCATGCTCAACGATTAAAACAGAGTTTCCTTTGTCTCTGATCTGCTGAATAATAGTGATGATATTCTGCAGATCCTTCGGATGAAGTCCAATACTGGGTTCATCAAAAATATACAACAGATCTACCAGGCTGTTTCCCAGACTCCGAACCATTTTTATACGCTGAGATTCTCCTCCGGAAAGCGTATTGGTACTTCTGTCAAGAGTCAGATACTGTAATCCGATCGTGATGATATTCTGCAGCTTTACGGAAAGCTCCTTAATAATAACTTCATAGGCACCGGAGTCCAGAGAACTGATAAATTCCAGCAATTCATCTACAGAAAGCGCCATACAGTCTGCGATATTCATTCCCTGAATTTTACAGGACAGGATTTTTTCATTCAGACGTTTTCCCTGGCAAGACGGGCACGTTTTGGTAATCACAATATTCTTCAGAGCATCTTTTCTTGTAATGTTTTCTTTAGAATCTTTTTTTAAAAATGCTTTTTCAATTCTTGGAACAATGCCTTCGTATTTTACCGTTTTTCCCCATTCTTTATGTGGATGTTGAGGTTTGTGCTCCGGTGCATACAGCAAAGTTTCCCATTCTTTATCGGTGAAATCCTTTAATTTTTTATCATTATCGAAATAACCGGACAAAGTATATCTTGTTAAACGCCATCCACCAGGCTGGAAAGTCGGAAACCGGATGGCGCCTTCATGTAAGGATTTTTCACGATCAATCAAAGTATTTACATTCAAAGTCTGAACAAATCCCAATCCTTCACATTCAGGACACATTCCCTGCGGGTGATTGAATGAAAATACATTGGAATATCCTACAAACGGCTCTCCCATTCTGGAAAACAAAAGTCTTAAAGAAGCAGACACATCCGCTGCCGTTCCTACCGTAGATCTGGCATTTCCGCCTAACTGTTTTTGATTGATAATGATTGGAACATTAAGGTTTTCAATTTTATCGACATCCGGAAGGCCATAATGCTGCAATCGGTTTCTGATAAAGCTGTTCTGGGTCTCGTTAATCTGTCTTTGTGCTTCAGCCCCAATCGTTTCAAAGACCAAAGATGATTTTCCCGATCCCGATACTCCCGTAAAAACCACGATCCTGTACTTTGGAATTTTTATGGAAATATTTTTGAGATTATTCTGACGGGCGTTCGTAATTTCTATATTTTCCATGATAAAAATACTTAACTTTGTTAATATTTAACTAAGTTAAGCATATTTGTAATGAAACCCATTGAAAAAGAATTTTTTAACACATTTACTGATTTCCAATGCCTTATTCTGGCTCACATGAACCGGGGTGATATTAACGGAGTCACCGCAGCCCATTATAATATTATTGAATTTATTTTAAGAAAAGGAACAGCCACAGGGGGAGAAATATCGTCAGCATTTAATATCAGTCAGGCTGCCATTTCGAAACAGTTGAAATTTTTGATCACTCATGATTTTATTATCAGAAAACAGGAGGAAAAAGATCACAGGAAATTTAATCTTTCGGTCACCGACAAAGGACGATTTATCATAGAAAATTCGGAAACATTCCGTAAGAATATTACACGGCAGACAGCTTCTATACTCACTTCTAAAGAACTCGAAAATTTTAATTATCTGCTGGGTAAAGTTTTGAATAATATAAAACTGTAGTATCCATAGTTACTTATACGTCCCGAATAACCTGTCCCAGATTGAAGTATAAAATCCAAAGTTTTTACTTTCATCCAAATGGTGCTGGTTATGAAACCTGGTTGTTCCCACAAAAAAGCGGTCAAAAGACACCGGAAAAAATTCTCTGTTCAGATGCCCTATCGTTCCCCAGATCAGATTAAGCAAAAGATAGATGGAAATCGAAATGACAGAGAAATCATATCCTATGAGTATAACCAGCATCATTAGTCCAAACCTTATGGTTTCCAAAGGATCCAGAACAAAAAGGCTCAAAAAATTGGTACTGACATGCTGATGATGTTTTCCATGGAGCATTTTATAGATGAAGGGTAAATGTGCCGTAAAATGGAAGAGATACATCAAAAAATCCATCAAAAGAAGTAAAACAGCAACTTCCGCTGTTATGCCAATTACTGATTCTGTATGTCCCAGCACAATCCATCCTTTTTTCCATAAAAAAGCTCCGAGTAACATGACAAAGCTGTTACACAATATTGTAAGCAGACTAAGATAAAAATCGGATCCGGTGACAGGATGATTCTTCTCCTGCAGCTGACTTTTACGACAAGTCTTCTCGATAAAAATATATAAACCTATGGAAAACAGGTAGAGGAAAATATTGGCAATCAGGCTGAATATCATCCATTGCAGCCAGGAAAACTGCCAAAATACCTGTAAATAACCGGAAAGTTCTGTCTGAGTAAAATTCATAAGTCTTTCATCCTTCTGCTTGATGTCATAAAGGTATGAATTTCACCGTAAAATCAACCGATAAAGTACATTCCGGGCTTTATTTCTGTCTTGCCTTTCTTCTGAGCTCCCTCAGTCTTGACGTGAGCTTTTTTCTCAAATCGTTATGATAGGCCCGGTAGTTTTTGATGCTGTTTTCCAGATTTTTCTTGTTAAGCAAATACTCTTCGTACAGATGTCCCAGTTCTGAAATTTGGGTAATCACCTCCGAAGGCTGGCTTTCAGGATCTTCCGCAGCTTCTATCAGCAGACGGTAATATTCAATACGGCTGGTCAGGTTCATGTGAAGTTTTGGTTCTATTCCCTGCATGATTTTATGATTTTATTGTGTTTTTAAATAGATAAAAGGCAAAATATCTTATTCTTTTACTATTCGATATATTATTTTTTTACTATTAAATAAATCTTTTAAATTTTTTCTTGAACCATTAAGATGGTATTAAGGTGTTAAGATTATGAAGACAAGCTTCGTATTAACTTTACTTTATTTCTTCAAGCTTCTTAATGGTTTAAAATATTGACATTCATTTTCTTTCTTTGTCTTTTCCATTCAAATTATTTTTCCATCATTACGGGAGGTACATCACTTTGAAATAAAATTTTGATATTTCCATTCTTTTCATGACCCGCTGATTTGAAATAACCACCGTTAAGTGCAGAAGAAATAAGGGTTTCATTGGGATCTCCCAAAGGTAATAATGGCAGTCCGGCAAATTCATTGACATTGCTCTGCGGGGAAATTCCACTACTGTATTCTCCGGCTCCGCTGGCATTAAAGACTTTATAGATCACCGGATGAATCTGCCAGGAAATTTTTCTGGGTTTACGCTTGTCTTCCACTACAAATCCGGCCATATCTTTCCCCAGCGTAATATCCCCTATCTGAATCACCTGCATATAAGGTTTGAGATTATTCACAACAATCTCAGCAGCAGATGCCGTACTGTTCGATGTGAGGATATATACTTTCTGTAATCCCAGCGCATTCGCACGCAACGTTGCAAAGTCCAACGCTTTGGGATCATAGGCAATTTGCTGGGCAAATGTTCTTTTTACTTCCCCTCCGTTTTTATTTCCTTTAAAAATGATGAACGGCGAGGCGGATGATAGTCCTGAAGGAATCAGTGAACACAGTGCTGCGGCAGATGACACCGAGCCTCCATAATTGTATCGAAGATCCAGAATTAATTCCTTTACTCCGGCGGCCTTCAATTCCCCAAACTTTTGATATAGCGTCTGCGTCATTCCGTCAGGGAAATCATAGATGTAGAGATAGCCCACTTTTTTTCCGTTTTTCTCAAAAATTTTCGATAAAACAGGCTGTTCAAAAGAGAAACCATAATAAACGGTAATATTTTTTTCATCCGTAACGCCTCCGTTTTGCCACTTTCCAACGGTAAGCTCTACAACGGTCTGATCTTTAATGGATGAAGCCATTGCTTCGGCATTTGCGGCTGTCATTGCTATTCCATTCACTTTGGTAATGATCATTCCCCTTTCCAGCCCTGCATTGAAAGCCGGGGAATTTTGAAGCACCAGCTTCACTACAGTAACCACTTCATTATTAGCAAGCTGAACAATGGTATAATCAAAACCGTACATATTCCTTATCGAACGTGGATAAGAAGAAGAATCTTCCGTATTCACCATGAAAGAAAACCGGTCCTTTGAAGACAATAGGCTTTTAAAAAAATCTTTTACAGGAAGCTTATAATCCGGCTTTGCAGGCATCTCATCTGCCCAGTAATAGTATCTTTTCATACTGTCCTGAACCCACAGATTCACGGATTCTGTACTTCCTTCCGGAAATACGGGTGCGCTTTCGTCGTTATTATTGGTACACGAAATAAGAAGGACTGCGGCCGCAATACATTGAAGTTTTAAAAAGCTTTTCATACGCAAATCACAGATATTCTGCTATATCGATATCTCCTTTTACCACCCATTCTCCATTTTCCATTTTTTCCTGAAGAACAATCATATTAGCGCCTGTATGTTGTTTTAATTTCACCTGAATCATTTTTGATCCCGCATAAGGCTCTGTCGTTCCCGGTTTGTATAATTCAAGATATATGGGAGCTGTCGAGCTGAAAAAACTATAGATTTTCACTGCCGTAAAGTTGTCTTTTCCAATATTGTCAAACTCGGCAAGCACGACTCCGTTTTCTCTTTTCAAAATACCTTTTGTCTCTTTCAGAGAGGTTCCGGAAAATTCACCCAGGTTGGGAAAAATAAATTCAAAACCTACTTTTCCCAGATTTACCTGGGGTTTTACGGCATAGGTCTGCAGATAGATTCCGGGGAGATTAAAGAAATACAGGTTTTTATAATCATTTATATTGTCATAGGTAATATTGTATTTTGCAATTTCAGCGCCTGTTTCATAATTATAGACAGACAATTTATTGATTTCTCCCTGATCCAGTACAAACTGAAGCCGGGTTTCTATTTTATTGGTGTAAGATGTTTTTCCATCAATAGATACAGGCTGTCCGTTCAACCTCAGCTGAAGTACATCAGGTTTGGAAAATCCCTTGATATTAACGTCTCCTGGTTTCTGTACTTTATCATACAGCTCCATCGTATTATTGTCCGTACATGAAAACAGTACAGTGAAAAACAGTAGTAATGCGAAGATTTTGTTCATCTTTCTTCAATTATTTCTTGTAAAACTTTAAAATATTGCCCGGCCCATGGGCCGGGCAATATATAATTATAAAAAAACTAGTTGGATATGTTCCGGATAGCTTTTTTCAAAGACTCTCCGTTATTTATTTAAAATTTCATGGTGTTCCTAAAATCAGATTCCAAGGGGATAGAATGATTATTTTTTAATAAACTTCAGCCTTTCCGTAATCTTTCCATCTGTAATTTCTGCGATATACGCTCCCGATATAAGGATTGCTGTATTAATCGCTTTAGAATACTGAGTGGTTAATACTTTTTGTCCCGCTGCATTGTAAATATTCACTACAGTTGTATTTTCTTTCAATGCCGGATTAAGCTGCATCTGTAAAGATTCTCTAACCGGATTTTCTGCTATTTGTGTTACAATTTTGTTTCTTTTTACATCCTTAGTTCCCAAAGATGGTGTATTAAAAATTCCTATTTCATCAATATTGATGTTCTGGACATTATTTCCGCTCGTTTTTCTGTTTGACCACATTCCGATATAAATCTTTTTCCCTGCAAAAGCAGAAAGATCTACAAGGGATTCTACAAACTGGGTAAGATCTGCCGGAAAAGGATTTGCTGAGTCACCTACCTGTATTTTATAGATACTCTGAACATCATTTCCGTCTGCATCTACGGTCATCGCCTGAAAGTCTGATAATGTCGGAACTTCTTTCTGCGGTGTGCTTACATAGATAAAAAGTTCTCTGGCAACAATCGTGTGAGTAGATCTCTGTCTCCCGATATAAGCGGCCAGCGTAATGGTTCCTGCAATATTGGTAAGGTCAATCTGAGGAGAAATAATCCAGTCATTTTCTGTGGTAAATCCGTTAGCATTTCCAGTTGGAACCAAATTGATAGAATGGCGTAGAACACCTGCAGTTCCATAGGCCAAGGTAGTTCCGTTGTGATAAATGTTCTGCCCCTGTACCCATCCGTTGCCATTGTTGTTCAGGTCATGAAAAGTCCAGCCCTGAAGATCGGCAGGAGTATCAAACGAATTTCCCCATACCAGAGACTGTGCTGCAGCCAGGTGGGATAAAAACAGAACAGATGATAAAATTATTTTTTTCATAATGCTGATGATTAAAATTTTTGAAGTAAAAGCAAGGAATCAGCATGTGCTGTTCCCTGCTTTTTAAAGTTTTTATTATTCTACAATGGAGAAGTTGTATTTTGTCCAAAGTCCCTGGAAGTTTCCACAGTTTCTTGGAGAAACATTCCAACCACCTTCGTTGAAGAAAGGCTGGCTCATACCCCATAGAGATGCTGGAGTACCAGTCGCCAGGTTAGCTGCAGGAATTCCTGCTGTACCTGTACCTGTAACTGAAGTAGTAAATCCGTGAACCTGGATGGTGCTGTATGCTGAAGCTGAAGAAAGTTCAGAACCTGTACCTTCTACTTTGATACCCACAGGGTAACCTGTAACGACAGCGTTATTTAATGTTAATCTTCCGTGTCTTCTGATGTGGATACCGTTTTCATATAAAACGCCTTTAGAAGAGTTCTTGGCACCGATAATAGTAAGATTGTTGATCACCGGATGAGTCAACAATGTTGTAGAAGAACCTTCTGCGTTGTTATCAAGCTCGATCCCGTTAGAATCCGGGCTTGCTCCGCTAAGACTGTGTGTAGAGTTGTAATCTGCCAAAGCTAATGCACAAGTAATTGTTCCTGTATATCCGTTATCGAAGTCGAAGTTATCGTCATCAGCAGCAAAAGAAACAAGGTTTGAAGCGTTTACAGTTCCTCCGAAGAATTCAAAAGAGTCATCTTTTCCAAAAGAAACCTGAATATGATCTAAAGTAGTTCCGTTTCCAACTCCTCCTAACGTAAGACCGTTGATTTCGTTACCTGAATTCGGAGCTAAAAGATCATATCCTGCAAACTCGATACGAACATATTTTAATGTTCCTCCGTTGTGAGAAGCATTGGTACCTCCGTAATAGAAATCAGGACCGGATAATCCTTCAATTGTTTTTGTGAATGGAGTGTTTGTAGGCGCATCACCCAATATAACAACACCTCCGAAGTCACCAGGAGCAGCAGTTGTATCTTCGTTTCCGTCTAACAATTTGTAGCTGGTGAAAATAATGGGCTGAGCTTCTGTACCCGCTGCATTGATTTTTCCTGTTTTAGCAATTACCAAAACTCCGGTAGCTGTATTGTTTGCGCTTGGCTTGGCTTTAATGAATGTACCAGGCTGAATGGTTAATGTAGCACCATTTTTTACAGTTACAATTCCATCTAATTCAACTACTCCACTCCATGTAGTATTTGAAGTAATAGCACCACTTACGGTAGTTACCGGAAGAGCAGAAGCTGTAAGGTACTCAGCAGAAGTAGATTTCATTTCGAACGGAGAAGATGAATCTGCCAGTTGATCATTTTGACAAGCTGTAAGAGATAATGCTGCCACTGCAATTAGAGTTAGTCTTTTCATTGTTATAATTTTTAATAAATCCGGTTGTGTTATTTTTATACCAGATCAGTTTTTTATTCAGGAATATCCTCCTCTCTATTCCTTCGATTTGTTTTTTGGTGTTCATCCCATCGCTGCAGGAGGAGCTGCATTGCGGGCGTTCCCATGAAAATCGTTAATGCCTGGGAAAAGCTGTTAACGTCCGGTTTTCTCAGAACTGTACTGCTGTGCGCATCATCAGTATTCTTCAGTTTTTGATCAGGTTCCCGAAACCTGTACGTTTCTATCATTAAGATATCTTTCTATTGTTGTACTGGGCATATTCACTTTCTAAAACATATAGTTTACACTTAGGCTGAACATTCTTCCGCTGTAAGCCCGAAACATAATCTTATCAATATTCTTATCGTATCTGTCTGTTGCACCGGGTAAAAGTCCCCAGGCTTCTCGTTCCGTTCCGATGGCACTACCCAATCCAAGCGGTATTGAGTAGGAATTGTAATTGTTATAGTATTCTTTCACCCTGTTGAATAAGTTTCTTGCATTGAATTTTAATTCAAGGTTTTTATTGCGAAGAAATTTATAGGAGATCTGTGCGTCTGCTACAGCATAAGGACGCTGTATTTCTTCTCCCTTGTAAGCATACCCGACGGTAATGTACTGGTCACCTTTTGCATTGTATAAAAAGCTCAGTCCCAAGCGGTCGCCATCATAGGTCAATCCAAGGTTATAGGCATATGGAGTCTGCCCGTACAACGGACGTTTTACTTCATAGGTTTCATCATTGTCCCCTGTTTTATAGATATCCTTAAAAGCTATTACTTTCGTATGATTATAGGTAAAGTTTCCGCTTATGAAAAGTTTTTCCAGAAAAGTTCCTTCTGCAATAAATCCTAAATTCTTTCTGACTTCTGCTTCAACTCCGGCCAGCTTTGCATTTTTTGAATTACCGTTATAGAGATACAGATTTCCTTCACTGGAAATATGCCCTTCACGTTCTATGGGTCTGTCTATATTTTTATAGTAAAGTCCTGCGGAAAATATTTCTCCAAGGCCGGGAAACCATTCAAATTTGAAATCATAATTATTAATAACAGAAGAGGTCATTTCTGTATTATAAATCAAACCGTTGGCCACCGGATCGAAATAAGGAAGCCCCGTTCTTTCATTAAACTGCGGACGGATAACAGATTTATTATAGGCAAGCCTGAAATTGATTTTATTGGTAGGGCTGTAGGTAAAATTTGCAGAAGGCATCCATTGCCATGGTTTATCCTCAATGGCTGCTCTTTCAACATTCTTTGTATCAGTTGGGTCCAATTGCTGTGAGATAAGATCATATTTAAAGTATTCTGCACGAAGTCCCCAAACTAATCTTAATTTCTTCCAACGGTTATCAAACATCACAAAAACCGCATGCTGTTTTACTTCTCCTTCATATTGATCATTTTTATACAATGCCTTGGTTTCCCATCCGATACCTCCCGGTACATATTGAGATCCATTGAACCAATCCGCAAGGGTACCATACATCGTCAGGTAATTTTTTTCGCTATTCGGAACATCCCGGTTCTCATCTACCCTTAAGAAGAACTTCTGCTGCTGGTTGGTGTTATTCTTTAATGTTCCTGCATATCCTGTCTTCACCGTATTTTTAAAATTTCCTGTATCCAGATCCCATTTCACTGAAGCTCCGTAATTGTAATCGGTTTCTTTGTTGGCGATATATCCTCTGTAGAAATTTCCGCCGGTATTATAAATTTTATGATAGGTCAGAATTTCACTTCCAATAAAATCATAAAGGGTCAGATATTGGGTATAATCTTTCGTATCAGACGTTATGCCCGTTCTTGCTGCAAACCAGCTGACTTCAGTATTGCCTATTTTGTGATTCCCTTCCAGTTTATTTTGCAAAAGGGTCTGAAAGATGGGATAATTGGTATTATCAGTATAAGGTCTGTCTAAGTTTTTGATCTGAGCCGGATCATTATTGGGGATGACACCGTTATAAAAATAATTATAGGCTAGTTCTGCATTGGATGCCATGGCACTACCAGTGGTATATTCATTCCAACCTGTAACTCTTGTTAATGTATTATCAAAAATATGGGTATATGAATTCCGGAATGAAATTCTGTTTTTTCCCAGCTGGAGTCCAAAATTGAGCATCCCTGCCAACGTAGAGTTATAATTATAGGAAGCTCCTTTGTTTTTGAAATTATAAAATGGTATCGGAGCTACTCCCTTTGTTTCCCAATCCGCGACATAAGGTCCGGTAGTATCCAGCCAGTTTCCTCTTCCCGTATGGTCAATATCCAGTTTATTCTGTTCATTTCTGATGACAAATGCTCCGGCAAATCCCCATTTATTATTGTTTTTAAGAGCATATGTTCTTCCTAATGCCAGCTGTATATTAGATCCCATATCACCTCTGGTTTTATAGGTGCTGAAATTGTCATTGGTAAACTGCCTGGACTGTTCAAAAAACCTTGGATCTGTCCAGTTCATCGGCTCCAGTCCTTTGGGAAAATCTCTTGTTCCGTCATCATATCCGAAATAATCGTACTTTCCCCGCTTGCGGGTCAGAAATTCTTTGAAGGCCGACTGATCGTTATATGAAGTTCCTAATGTAACGGTTGTAAAGTTTTCATTGGGAATATCCTTGGTTCTCACTTCTACGTAACCTCCGGCAAAGCTGGCATTCATATCAGGAGTGGCAGATTTGCTTACCACCACACTTTCTACCATTGCCGTAGGAATGATATCAAATGAAAAGTTCTGATTATACGCTTCCGTGCTGGGTAGGTTGATTCCGTCCATGGCCGCGGTGTTCCAACGTTCTCCCATGGATCTTACCACTACATATTTATTATCAATGGTGGTAATTCCTGTTACCCTTTTCAAAGTTCCTCCCACATCGCTGTCGGGTGTCTTGGAAATCTGTTCCGCTGAAATACCATCACTCATCTGGGCTGCTTTCTTCTGCTGGGCAAGAAGTCCCGCCTGAGTATCTGCTTTACGGGCTGCCGTAATCACAACTTCTTTGATATCTGTAATTTTATCGGAAGCTTTGTTTAAAGCAAATGAGACAGAACTGGTTTCGTTATTGATAACAGACAATTTTTCAACTCTCAGCGTATTATATCTGGGAGCTTTTATGGTCAGATTATAAGTTCCGGAAGGAAGATCTATGGTAAAATCTCCGTTATTGTCTGTTACCACAGTTTTCTGAGCAATATTAACTTGTGCTCCGGTAACGGGATTTCCCACCTCATCCACTATTTTACCGGAAATACGTCCCTTTCCCGGTACGGAAATATTTGAACTTTCATATTTTATCGAAATAAGATCACCATGCAGTCGGTATATAACGGGAAGCCCGTTGGTAATGTCCTTCAGACAGTTGTTGACAGAAGTATTTTCGCATTTCACTCCTTTTACCTTCAGCTCTTTAATATCCACTTTGGAATAAGCCAGTCTCATCCCCGTTTTTCCTGCAAATTCTTCTAAAACTTCAATCAACGGTCTGTTGGCAGGTACAGAAAATGTCACTTTCTGAACCAGCTCCTGAGCTTCTGCGGCTACAGTAAAAAATAAGGCTGCTATGGTAATCCCACATTTCAAACTTTTCATACTTAATAGTGTTCTCTTGATTATGATTATTTATTTTTTATAATGATTTATTTCTTAAGGATATAGGTGTTTTCTTTTTTCTGTACTTCCAGTCCCAGGATGAAAGCCAGCGATTCAATATTTTCTCCGACCGTCCCTCCCGTGAAATCAGCAGTAATCTTTTTATCTTCAGCTTCCTTAGGATATTGAACCTTTGTATGATAATTGCTTTCCAGGACTGCTACTACTTCCTTTAAAGGAACATCGTTAAAACTCAGAGACAATATTGACGCAATTCTGCCTGCTGAATTTTTTACAGGTTTCAGTGAAATAACTGCCGTAGTATGAGCAACTCCGAAGTTGGTCCACTTCTGATTAGGCTTAAGGAAAGAAACCGGAACCCCGGGAGTGGATACAGCCACCTTTCCTTCGTAAAGATCAACCGCTTTTTTCTTACCTGACTGTGAAATCTTAAATACCGTTCCCAATACTTTGGTACTGAAGCCATCCGCACGAACGATGAATGGATGTTTTTTAGATTTTGCCACAGAGAATATCGCATCTCCTTTTAAATCCACGACTCTGGTGGACGCAGGAAAAGATTTTTCGACAGTAAGTTCTGCACCTGGTAAGAGCGTAACTACAGATCCATCTTCAAGGTGAACAATACGGTTTCCGGATTTTGCAAGATACACATCTGGCTTAATAAATAAGGTGTACGTAAAAACTCCGCCCAATGACAAAAGCAGAATAATAACTGCTGCAATTTTATAAAGATGTGTTCTAAAACTTTTTGCTGACGGGATAGACACAATATCTTTTTGAGAAAAGTAATTTTCCAGTCCGGATAATACCCTTTCTCTGGATTCTTTAAGATGCACAATATCCAGATCTTTTTCTGCAAGATTTTTCCACTGTTTTAAAAGTTCATTTTCTTTTTCAGAAATTGAGTCTTCCGAAACTTCCCGTTCCCAAAGTCTGAAAACAAAGGCTTCAATATTTTTATATGGTAAAAGTTTTTTCATAGGGGTCTTTCATGTATTCACAGATACTTCTATCTATAAGACAGTGAAAATGAAAAACTTCCCCGGGGCATTCTTAACGTTATATTCACATTACAATCAAATTGTTAATAATTTTCGTCATATTTCACATTTACTCAACATTAACGTTCAATTTTCGGCCTGTTTTTCAGAAATATTTAATCTTATCACACCCAAAGTTCACAAAAAGTTAATTTTCCTTTAGGTAATTTTGTATCACAATATGAGCCCAACAGACTATATATTATTAAAGAAAATAAAATCAGGCGACCGCCCTGCATTTATGCTGCTGTATGACCGGTATTGGGATAGTCTGTACCGCTTTGTTTATGTACGGACACGGGATAAGGAAGTTTCTGAAGAAATCCTCCAGAACCTGTGGATGAAGATTCTTGAGAATACGGATGCCATACAAACCGATGATACAGAAAGTGCCAAAGGCTACCTTCTCCGTCATCTTCATTACCGGATTATTGATTTTTATAACAGCTACAAAAAAGCGCCACCTACGCTGAGTATTGACGAGTTTGATATTCCGAATGAAATAGAAATAGCAGATTCCGAGTATTTTGAAATTCTTGAAGAAAATGAGATCAGTGCTTTATTGACTATGATTGATGAAGTCGTTTCCCAGCTTCCCCCAACGGAACAGCAGGTATACGATATGAGAATCAGGAAAAATATGTCTGTGAATGAAACAGCAGAAGCGCTGGGACTCAGCAATAAAACAGTAAGTAATAAATTAAGCAAAGCTTTGGGAGAAATCCGTGAACAGCTTAATCCGGAGTATAAGTCGTCTAAAAAGCTGGTTTCTATTCTGTTGTTGATGGAGGTTTTGACGAGGTATTGAGGTTGAGATACGGGGTTATGAGGTTCGGGATACGAGATACGAGATGCGGAGGTTCCTCAATAGTCAATTTGCTGCGTAGTCAATGGTCAATTTTTATACCACCTTTTAAATTCACAGCGGAGCGGATTCACCATTCACCTTTCACTTTAATGTCAATAGTAAATTTGCTACGCAGTCAATAGTCCATTTTGTAACATCATTTAACATTCACAGCGAAGCGGATTGACTATTCACTATTGACTACTCATCAAATAACGGCAGAAAAACTGTATTAAAATCCAGGATTTTAAAATCGGCAAGGTTTGAATCTATACTTTCATCATTATTGGTAAAAATGATGGTCTGCATTCCGGCTTCTTTTGCCGCCTTTAATCCTGACTGACTGTCTTCAATAGCAATACAGTGTTCCGGGGAAACTCCAAGATTTTTTGCAGAAGTAAGATATACGGCAGGATGAGGTTTTCCCTGAGTTTCAAACTCTGATGAGTGAATGGTATCAAACAGGTCATGAACCTGAAGCTTTTCAAGCACCGCATGGGCTACCCGTAAAGGAGCATTGGTAGCCAGCCCTATTTTGTAGTCTTTGTTCTTAAGATTTTTAATAAACTTCTCTACACCAGACATGGTACAGTTTTCAATTTGTATCATTTCGATTACTCTTGTAACCACTTTATTTTCCAGATCACAGGCATCAAAATTTTCCCAGGGAAATCTTTTATACCAGAATTCGGTTACTTCCTGAGTCGTCATATATTTGGTTTGTGCCGCAAGATCATCCGTAACCTGCACTCCATAGGATGAAAATACATCCAGTTCTGCCTGGGTCCAGAATTTTTCTGAGTCTACCAGAACACCGTCCATATCAAATATTACTGCTTTTAAAGCCATTTTGAATGATAAATTATAAGCGATGAATGATTAATTATTGGCTGATTTTATACACACAACGCTGCCCTCCGGAAATAATATGATCTATTCTTTCCACTGTATACTTCTTTCCTATCAGGGATTGGAAATTGGATAGCTCTGCACGGCAGAAACCCTGGCATTCTGTTGCTGCAGCGCATATCGGACAATGATTTTCAATCA
The DNA here is from genome assembly GCF_059515165.1 of Chryseobacterium sp. CS3K3.1. Classification (NCBI taxonomy): domain Bacteria; kingdom Pseudomonadati; phylum Bacteroidota; class Flavobacteriia; order Flavobacteriales; family Weeksellaceae; genus Chryseobacterium; species Chryseobacterium sp. CS3K3.1. The sequence goes on from NZ_JCAKRV010000016.1 coordinate 108,942, forward strand.
GATAATAGTCTTCCCCTTCTTTTTTCCATTCCGCCATATAGCCTTCATCACTACGTACTTTTGAAAGAGATTCGAGGCGCTGTTCCAGTGATTCTGCCTTTGAAAGTACTTTTTCATAACGCTCATGGGTATTTTTTTCCCGGTCACTGATTAATAAATCCAGAGCATTTTCACCCAACAGGTTTTTTACGGATTTCAAAATCTGAACCGTAACATCCGCATGGGTATCCGGAAACTGAGCCAATCCTTTCTCTGTTAGAGTATAGTACGTAGATGGACGCCCAACCCCTTCGCTCTTCACCGAAGACCGGATCAATCCTTCCTGAGCAAGATTCAGTAAATGTTTTCTTGCCCCTTCTTTGGTGATCGACAATTCTTCAGCAATAAGAAGTGATGTAGCCTCACCTCTCATCTTTAAAAACATCAGAATACGATCCGCAGCCGGCTTCTTCATTTGACAATATTTAGGTTGTTTTATTTTTCAACAACAAATATAGTCATTTTCTATAACCTTATAAAATCAAGGATAAAATAAAGATTTACAACATTTTACTTCTACTCACCAGAAAATAAATAAAACAACCATAAAGTTGTTTTATTTAAATATATTTCTACCTTTGTGAGACATTAATCAAAAAAATAAATACAATGACTCCATTTACATTACCACAGTTACCTTATGCTTACGATGCTTTGGCGCCTTATATAGATAAAGAAACGATGACCATTCACCATCAGAAACATCATCAGGCTTATGTAGATAATCTGAATGCAGCACTGGCACAAACCAATGAAACCAATCCCGACCTTGATTCATTACTGCAAAGAATAAGTGAATACAGTCCTGCTGTCAGAAATAATGGTGGCGGCCACTATAACCATTCTTTATTCTGGGAAATTATTTCTCCACAACCCAAGCTGAATCCTGAAGGCATGCTTCATGACGATATCACAGCCACTTTCGGAAGCCTCGACAATCTAAAAGCAGAAATGAAGAAGACAGGTTTGTCGCAATTTGGTTCAGGATGGGTATGGCTTTTTGTAAAATTCAACGGCTCATTGGCCATCAGTTCTACTCCTAATCAGGATAATCCGATGATGGATATTCTTTCCACCAACAGAGGTTTTCCGATTCTTGGAATAGATGTCTGGGAACATGCCTATTATCTGAATTATCAAAATAAACGCGCAGATTATTTGGATGCTTTCTGGTCTGTACTGGATTGGTCTGCTGTTGAAGGAAAATATGAAGAAGCCTTGTCAAAAGTAAGATAAATAATACTGAAAGTAAACGAATTATGACTGAGGAAAATTTTATCAATAAAGCAAAGGCTTCAGGCATTATTGCTCTTGACCTTTCAGATTACAAACCTACTACGGACATTGTAGAACTGGATATCAAAGAACATCTTTTTATGGGAATGATTGTTAAGGAGAAAGAATTTAAAGAATCAATTGCTGCGGTGGATTTTTCTGTTTACAATGAAAAAGCAGTAGCGATCATCTGTTCTACGGATGCTATTATTCCACCCTGGGCTTATATGCTGATTATGGAAAAATTGTCTCCTTACGCTTCTTATGCTGATTTAAACAATGCAGAAACTGTTCTGCTGGATCTATGGAAACGCCGTCTCATCTATGCTGATCTGAAACAGTATAAAAATCAGAAAGTGGTTGTCCGCGCAAGTACTCATCATGATCCTTCATTGTATTTATTAGCAGCAGGATTACTGAAACCGCTGGTAAAAACACTGATGTATGGTGAAATAGGGTTACCCAAAGTAATTTTTAAACATTAAAAAATGAAAGCAATCATATTCAACGGATCGCTGGAAAGAAGAACCTTATCTACTTCCGGACTGATTTCGGATTATTTTTCTGAACACCTGAAAATGTTGGGAATTCAGACTGATATTTTTACACTTGCTGACTCCGGCATTCCTCTATTCGATGTCACACTTACCAAAACTCCTTTGGCCGTAGAGCGTATGGCTCAAATGTTTACAGATGCTGATCTGCATATCTGGCTGGCTCCGCTTTATCACGGCAGCATTCCGGGAGTAATGAAAAACTGTCTGGACTGGCTTGAAGTAACCGCCAACCGGTACGAGCCTTATCTCACAGATAAAACTGTAGGGCTGGTATGCTGGGCTGATGGTCTCCAGGCCATGCAGGGAATTAACGCCATGGATTCTATAGCCAAATCATTGCGTGCCTGGCCGTTGCCATTCAGTGTTCCGATTGTCAGGTCTTCATTATTTAAGGCAGAACAACCCTCTCAGATTTCGGATCTGTATTCCGGTAAGTTTGATAAGCTTATCAGCATTGCAGCTTCTAAAAAAATAACCATTATTGACTAAGTACTGGCAGAAATCACTGCATATTAATGATTTAAAATAAAAAATAGCACACTTTATGCTGCTTATTTTCAAAGAACAGTGTTGAACTGCTGTAATTAAGTTTAGCGGGGATTTCCGAACTGTTCAACGTTGACGAAATCCCTTTTTTAAACCCTTTAAATTCAAACAATATGGCTATAAAAATAACAGATGCCTGTATCAACTGTGGAGCCTGCGAACCGGAATGCCCCAACTCAGCCATTTACGAAGGTGCTATTGACTGGCGCTGGAAAGACAAAACCAAACTTTCAGGACATATCATATTTCCTGACGGTACGGAAGGTGATGCCGATGCTTATCATCAGGCAGTCTCGGATGAAGTGTATTATATTGTATCCGGAAAATGTACGGAGTGTAAAGGGTTTCATGAGGAACCTCAATGTAAGGCGGTATGCCCTGTAGACTGCTGTGTAGATGACCCTGATCATCGGGAAACTGAAGAAATATTATTAAACCGGCAAAAATTTATGCACAGTGCCTAAGTACCCGATTGAGTCGTCTGATAAACGCTATGAAGCAAGAAAGCGACTAAAAAATTTGTATCTTTTATATTTAATTTTCAATGGAGGCGGGCTTTAGCCCGCCTTCTTATATTTTCTTTCCCATCAGCTTTCGCATACACTTATTTTTTCTTTAATCTCGGTGTAAATTTTTTGAGTAAAAGGAGTTTCTACAGCTGTTTCAGCGCCATATTTCAATACAGCACCTGCAAACAATTCCAGCTCATTATCCTTTTTTCCGGAATTAATATCAAGCTGTAAGGAAGTTGGAGTCTCAAAAGGAAATGTTGAGGCTTTTTCAAATGTTTTAGCGATGATATCTTCCTGAAGATAGATTCCTTTCTTATCAGCGATCTGTTTGATTTCTTTCATAATTTCAGCCGCTTCTTTCTGCTGCTGTTCATCGGTACATACAGTTCCAATAGATGAATTATGCTTTGCTGTTACCAATCCGAAGCTGGCAATAAAAATAAATTTCGTCCAGATATCTGATAATGAATTATCTTTAAAATCAAAGTCGATTTTACTTTCACTCAATAGCTCTGTAATCCATTCTACAGGGGCAGAAAAATGCTCAGGATCTCTTCCCACAATCATTTTTCCGGCTTTTCCTTTATGTTCCACTACTCCTCTTTCTTTAATATGGGAAGCTACGTAGATACAGGTTGGAAGAATAGTGTGTTCCGGAATTATTTTACGGATTCTGTCATAAATATCTGCTCCGTTCATCATCGGAAGCAATACAGTATCTTTATTAATAACTTCCTGCAACTGTTTACAGACATTTTCAAGATCGTACTCTTTTACACAGATCAAAACCAGGTCAGGATTTTTGATCTCACTGATATTCTGCAGGATATCATCAGGACGGGTCTGAGAATTGGAATGCTCGGGAGATAACAAAGTCAAGCCGTTTTCTTTCACTTTCTCATACGTTGCTCCACGGGCAACAAAAGAAATGGTATATTTTTCCGTGGTTTCATTATTCTGATTTATTTTAAATCCAAAATAACCGCCTACACCACCTAATCCTACTACAACAATATGTTTTTTGTTCATGAAATTATTTTTAAGCAAAGATGAGCGATGATTCCTGAACTATCACTTGACAAATGAAAAGAAATTACAATTTATGAATATCCCTTCTGATCCTGCTCAAGGAACTGTCCTTGATCCCAAGGTAAGAAGCAATCACCTTCAAAGGAACATGCTGAAAAATATCGGGATCTTTTTTCATCAGGTTAAAATATCTCGTGGAAGCCTTCTGACTCGCCATTTCGATGAGCCGGTCATGGATCGTATAATAATTAAGAACAAAAAGAAGCCTGCTGAACTCTCTGAATTCAGGAATATTATGAAAATTATGCTGTACGTTTTCCAATCCGGTCTCCCAAAAGACACATTCGGTGATCGTCTGATATATTTCTTTGGTAGGCTGCTGTCTGAAAAAAGACAGAAAATCATTAACGAAGCAGGGAGCTGTATAAATATTGGTGGTAATCTCCTCATTATCTTCATTCAGGATATAAGACCGCACATAGCCTTTTTCCAGGAAGTAGGTTTTGGTACTGATCGTATCTTTATCCAGCAAAACAGTATTTGCTTTTACCTCAAAATGACTGAATTTTTCAGTAATTTTTTCAACTACTTCAGCTTGGATACTGAATAAGGAATGGAAGTAGGCATTAAGTGATGATTTGTTCATAAAATAAAAGCTGCAGCATATTTGTTTTTAAATCTCTCCCGACAAAAATAGCATTTATAACCTATTAAATAAACTATATTCTTTTTTAATAGATCAGATGTATTTTGTAATTTTCTTCTTTAAAAGACATAAGACATTACTATGGAGAATGACTTCACTTACCTTTTCATCGAACCTGATAAAGAGATTGCAGATTTCGTTGAAAATCTGGGCACTTTTCAGAACCTTTCGGATGAAGCTAAGGAAGTGGTTATCATTCCGGATGGAAGAATTGATTTATTTTTTTCACAGTCGGCTTCAGAACCTTTTCATGTTACGCTTCTCGGATTGGAAACCTATCCTGAGCAAAGGTTTATAGCTCCCCGTATGACTACTTTTGTTGTAAGTTTCAAACCTCTTGCAGTTGAATACATTCTGAATACCTCCATTGCTGATTTATTGAATATCGGAAAAGAGCTTTCTCCTGATTTCTGGAATTTTAAAGCCTATGATATAAAGGATTTCAGCCATTGCTGTACGAAAGCAACCCAAAAAATAAAAGAACTGCTCCCACTGAAAGTAGATGAAAGAAAACGAAAACTTTTTGAGCTGGTATATGCCTCAAAAGGAGAAATGAGCGTGCAGGAACTTTCTGAAAAAACAGGCTGGAGCAGCAGACAGATTAACCGGTACTTTACCAAACAACTTGGCCTGTCATTAAAAGCCTACTCTACTATTTTACGTTTCAGAGCATCATTGGAACATATTGCCCAAGGGAGGCTTTTCCCGGAACTCAATTATACAGACCAGAACCATTTCATCAAAGAAGTAAAGAAATTTTCCGGGGTTGCTCCCAAAGAATTATCCAGAAATGAAAACGACCGATTTGTACTATTATCCGTGTTGAAAGGAAGATAAATTTGCCATGTAAAATTTAAATCAACAATGCTGATAGACAATAAATCAATAGCAATCGTTGGTGGCGGTCCGGCAGGACTTACACTGGCAAGACTTTTACAATTGAAAGGTGCAGATGTAAAAGTATATGAAAGAGACTTCAACAAAAATGCACGCGTAAAGGGTTCTCCACTCGATATGCATGAAGATTCAGGTTTGGCAGCCATCCGTAAAGCGGAACTTCTGGAAGAGTTTAAACAGGTTTTCCGTCCCGGAGCAGACAGAACACTGATCATGAATGAAAAGGCAGAAATATTTTTTAATGATCACGAAACGAAACCTGAAGAGGATTTTGGTCATGAACATTTCCGTCCTGAAATAGACCGAGGCCCGTTACGAAATATGCTGTTAGAATCTTTGCATCCTGAAACGGTAATCTGGGACAGTCATTTTCTTTCTATGGAACCACAGAATGAAGGCTGGCTGCTTCATTTTAAAAACGGGAAGTCAGTGTACGCTGACATTGTCATTGCTTCAGATGGTGCCAATTCTAAAATCCGTCCTTATCTCAATAATAATAAACCTGTTTATTCAGGAATCATAATGCTGGAAGGAAATGTTGCAAAAGAAAATGCACCTCAGATTGATACTTTGATCAAAGGGGGAAAAATAATGGCATTCGGAAATTCTCAAAATATTTTAATGGGACAAAAAGGCAATGGAGATCTCGGGTTCTATGCAAGCTTTAAAGCCGATGAAAACTGGCCTTCCGCCAGCGGTCTTGATTTTTCCGATCAAGCGCAGATGCTGAAATGGTTCAAAACAGAATATTCCGAATGGGCTTCTATCTGGGAAGAATTGTTTGAAAATGCAATAACTCCTTTTATTCCACGCCTGATTTACTCTATGCCCTTGGATCAGACCTGGGAAACACAGCCTAACCTGACTCTGATTGGTGACGCAGCACATGTGATGCCTCCTTTTGCAGGAGAAGGCGCCAATATGGCGATGCTGGATGCCCTGGAACTGAGCGAACATTTAACAGATAACAATTATACTACTGTAAAGGAAGCTATTTCCGCCTACGAACACCACATGCGTAAGAGAGCTGCTGCTGCCACAAAAGAATCCCTGCAAAACGGAGAACGGATGCATTCTGAAAAATCATTAACCATCATGCTCGATTTTTTTAACGGTCATTTGACATCAAAGTAAAACAAAAGGCTGCCTCCAATACAGAGACAGCCTTTTTTTAGTTTAATAAATTCTTTTTCTCTCCGCTTTTAGATCCGGGTGCGGAGGTTCATATGTGTTATTTCTTGATCAATTTGGTATTATAAGTATTTTTGTCATCTTTTATTGTAATCACATACATTCCTTTTACCAGAGAAGCTACATTGATCTTTCCGTCAATCTTACCTTCCTGAACAAGTCTTCCATCCGCACTATAGATTTTATAGTCGCCTTTACCTTTAAGGTTTTTCACTTCTACAAATGTATCTGCAGGATTAGGATAAACAGATACCTCTGATGATTTTGTATCTACCGTTTCTCTCACGGCAAGTGTACTCGCGGTAATTTTCACAGGAAGATCCATAATACCTCCAGCCTGGCTTGACAACTCACCACATACGCTGTTCAGGGCACTCGTTGCGAATTTACCAACCATCCTCATTCTTAACACCTTATCTCCGGAGTAAGTGGTAGCAGGAACGGTGAAGTTAAAACCAGGCAACGCTATATTACCTGCATTTGTTGTCGCTGAAGTCTGTCCTACCCTTTCTGTAGATTCAAATACTCCGTTTCTATTGTAATCAATCCAGGCAGATAGATTTACCGGCAATCCGTTTTGCAACAGATTCCCTATTCTAGGCGTAAGCGTATAGGTACTTCCTTGTGTCAAATTAACAACTTTAGTAAGATCTTCGCTTAAATCTTTATAGGATTTTGCTGTAAGATCACTAAAATCAAGATTCGCAACGGTAACTTTTAAGATGGCTCCTACATAAGGTGAACCTGAATTTAAAAGGCAGTAATCAACTCCTGTCTTTAATCCTTTTGTTTTAAATGTATAATTATTAGAGAAAGTTCCGGGAACTGAATTTACCACAGCTGCTACCTGAACTTCGTAATTGGTTTCATCTTCTAAATTATTCAGAACTACAGAATTTGCCTGGCTAGCAACATTAGACCAGGTGGCTGTTCCTGCTTTTCTGTAATTGACAGAGTAAGCAGCTCCGGGAACACTATTCCAGGATACCCTTGCTGTTGTTTTGAAAACCTCAGTATCTATCGTGGAAACTCCTGTAGGCGCTGATGCAGTCGAAGTAGGTGCACTTCCCACAGTAACAGCAGGAGAAACTGCATAAAAGATATTCCCTACAGCTGACACTCTTAATTTTACTGCTCCGCTTATATTACCCGGCATTTGTACACTATAGCTTCCGGTGTTTGGAGTTGAAGCGACAAGATTTGTCCAGGTTGCACCGTTATCTGTAGTATAATCTATTTTCACGCTCGCTGTATTATAAGGGGCTGCATTTGTATTGGCAACCTCCCAATAGATTGTGTTTAGTGCATCATTATACAATACTGAAGATGTGGTCAGTCCGTTGAATTTGAATGGCCCGTCATTCCCTACAGTCACTGTAGTTGTTGAGCTTGAAACCATGGGACGCTGAGCGTTCAGATCCCGTACCGTTACCGCATAGTTCAATGTTCGCGGGATATATGATACTGTTTCCCATCTCTGTTTGTCTGTCAGGATTCCATTCATCACACTTGCAAAGTTGGGAAAATACCTTCTTCCGTTTGCTGTTCCGGGAACTGATCTTGCCAAAGCTCCTTTTGGATTGTATCCCCATCCGCTATCGCCGGAAATGGTAGAAAATTCATCAGTACTGTCATTCTGTTCCCAGGTATAGTTCACAGAATCATTTTCAGCATCTGTAGCTGAAGCTTCAAGATAATAAGCAGTTCCTTTAGGAATACTATAAGCAGCTAAAGGATTAATGGCGGGAGCAGTATTGTTGATAATGTTTTGAGAGGCTCCGCAATTAACTTTACTTTCTAAATTAGTTAATACCTGATCAATGGATTTATAATGAAAATATCCGTCAGCATTAGCCTGAACATTATCATAGGTAATCCCGGCATAGCCCATAATAGTAGTACCTCCTCCAGGCTCTACATTGGCACCCTGATTGGCATCTGTGACAGAAGTATTTGAAAATGTGTGATTAGCTCCCAACTGATGTCCCATTTCATGGGCTGCCGTAAAATCAAAAACTTCCCCCACCGGAACAGGTCCCTGGGTGTAAGCGGAGCCTTTTTTTATTTCAGTATTAGTCGCCGGATCGATGCAGACAATTCCGATTCCTCCTGCGTTTCCACTTCTCTCAGCATTCTGATTAAGAACATGGCCGATATCATAGTTGGCATTTCCCACTACAGAGGTAAGGGTTTGTTGCAGCTGGAGATTCAAATTCCCTGTATAAGGATCTGTTGCCGGATCAAGATAGATGATATCCGGAATATTCTGAACCGTTAAATGGGCTCCGAAATCCCGTTCAAAAACCCCGTTTATGCGGGTCATGGTATTGTTCATGGCGGCCAGTACAACGCCTTTTTTTACGTCGTCGGTCGCATTGGCCGGAGTTCCCGCCGCTGTTAACTGATATTGGCTGTATTCTCCTGTAACGGACAATGCCATTCTAAAATCTCTGTATTTTGTATTGGTAGGTCTGCTGGCAATCCCCACTCCGGAAAGCATTTTTTTACCATTCTCTACCAATTTATTAATACTCTTAAAATCATGTTCTCCTGTGTCACATTTAAAGCCGTGCTCTCCTTCATTCTTTGATTTATAGAATACGCCGTAAGTCTGTTTATCAGCACTTATTGGTTCTATAAACTGAAAAATACCATTTTTAATGATCATAGACTGCATATCATAGGGAGAGGTACTGAATCTCAAATATTTAGACGGATCATCTACGCCCACTCCTACATATGACCCAAGCTGATATCTTTCGGCCAGGGATTTATCAATAACCGGATTGCTATAGACAGCAAACTTTTCGATCTTCCCTTCAACCGTGGGTAAAGAAATAATAACTGGTGTTGCTCCTTTCCCGGTTTCTTCAGCATTTCTCAGCATTTCGCGAAGAGATTTCAGATCCACTCTATAAGAATGTTGTACTTCTACTCCTTCTCTTATCTGTGAAGTTTTCTGTGAGGCAGATTCCCATCTCTGAGCATTGAAAACCGTAAAACAAGATGCTAATGCACAAACGAATAAAATTCTTTTTTTCATAGATTTATTTAAAATTACTTTGGTTGTATGAGTATAGGTGGCTCATTTTTATCAAAAGATCATTTTGGATTCTGGTTAATCCACTTAAGCATTATCATAAGTTCAACAAAATGAAATCAATGATGAAAAATTCACAACAAATCACTTCACAAAACTTGTATATTCCCAATAAAAAACAAAAATAAATGATACTACTCGTATACATCAGGACTTACAATTAATTAATTATCAGTCAATTACATTTTACACTCAATTTTGTCTTGCTAAATTCTGTTTTTTATAAGTAAGAATGAATACAATTCCAACCTAAAAAACGGATGAAAAAACATATTGAAAATCAACTAAAAAGAGGAAGAAAAAAAGAGAAATAATCAGGAATACAGTATAAAAAAGGAGAAACTTCCAAAGAACTACTGCTGCTTTTCATGAAAGGATTAACAAATTAAGAAAATATCATAATTATTTAAATATCAGATATTTAAAATCAAAAATATAACATGTAGTATCCGTGTAGTATCGTATTTTTTCATGTTTCCGTCAAAAATTTTCATATTTGAGCACTGAGACCACTAAAAAAAACCGGGTGGTGAAAAGAGAATATTTCGAGTACTGTCTGACCTGATGAATCAGACAGTTTTTTTTTGGATTATTGTAAGGTATCAAAGAAATGATAAATATCTGTATCCCCGGGAATATTCAATTTTTTTCTGATCCTGTATTTTTTCTGCTGAATACTTCTATGCTGAACCATCGTATAGTTTGCTATTTCTTTAGAAGAAAAATGTAATTTCAGCATTGCACAGAAAACCAGTTCGGAATTTTCAAGATTGGGGTTAATCATAAAAAGCTGAGGGATAAACTCGGGATAGGTTTCTTTAAAACGATCCAGGAACTCAGGATCATTCTTTTTACCAAGTTCTATAATTTCCTCCTGCTTATTGTCATTCATTCTTATTTTCAGATTTTCAGCTTCCCGGGCAAGAATTTTTTTTCGTTTTCTCAAGGCAATACTAATTCTCCAGGCATATACCCCCAGCAGGCAAAGCCCTAAAAACGACAGGGAAATAATCCAGTATATTTTGCTTTTATGGTGATCCGCATCCTGTTGGGTGACTGTAATAAAAGACTCCATATCCTGATTAATGGTAGCCAGCAAAGAGGTATTGGTTCTGTCGAAAGCCTCTGTATAGGCTTTCAAATAAAAATAGGCCTTCTCTTTATCTCCGGTACGTTCATATAACATTCTGAGATCGTTATAGATATACTTGCCATAATAAACATAGATACGTTTTGTTTTATCATTGATTTTCAATGCTTTGATGAGAGCCTGTTCCGCCTTATCATATTGTTTATCATAAAGAAAATATTCCCCCAAAATGGTATTGGCATAGAGGGCTATTCCATCTTCTTTACCTCTTAGATTGGCTTTATTATAAGCAATGGTTATATACTTATATGCAGAATCTTTGTCTTTATGCATATAGACATAATCGCTTATTGCACAATCTGCAAGACCGGTATCGTCCAGCCGTTTTGCTTTATGAAAATACCCCAGTGCTTTTTGGTACTCCTTTTTTTGAACAAGATAAATAGCCTGTCTGAAATAAATACTGAAAAGGATATCGTCTTTAAGCGGGGAATGATCACTTTTACTGATAAGACTCATTGCTTCATTATTGTATTGAAAAGCTTTATCAAGCCTTCGGAGCTCTACATTGAAGCGGCCATACACGTTGTAAAATCTTGCTTTGTGCAGGTTGTCTTCCGAATCATCCAGAATTTCCTTTGCATTATCAAAAAGAATCTGCGCCTTCTGGAAGTTTTCAAGCGATATATTAAGTTCTGCCAGATTGATATAGCATAGTGCCTTCCCATCCTGATAATTCATTTCATCGGCCTGTTTGTAATATCTTTTATTAAGACTAATGAGTGAATCATATTCTCCACCAAGCCTTAACTTTTCATTCTGTCTCAGTAAAGCAACGTCAAATTTCTTTTCAGCCTCTTTCTTTGAATGGGAATGGCACGAAACTAAAACAAAAAGTAACACAAAAAGAAAAATACGCATCATATGTCTCTCTAATTAAGCTAAATTCATGTATATATTATGATTAAAAATGATCTATCCGGAGAAAAACAGTCTGTATAATTTTAAAATTCTCAATGGTTATTTCTGCTAAGATCAACAATAAATCTTTTCATAAAACAGAATCATTCTGCTTTTATTGTGATGTACTTTTTATTCCGCCAGGTTTTCAAAAAAGTCGTAAATATCTGTTTCTCCGGGAATATTCAGTCTTTTTCTGATCCTGTATTTCTTTTGTTGAACAGATTTATGCTGTACAAAAGTATAATCTGCAATCTCTTTGGATGAAAAACGTAATTTCAGCATTGCACAGAAAGCCAGTTCTGAATTTTCAAGATCCGGATTGATCGCCAGCAGCGATTTAATAAATTCAGGAAAGAGCTCTTTGAATTTCAGCAAGAAAGAAGAATCATTTTTTTTAGCAAGTTCAGTCACCTCCTGAAGTTGTTTTGTCTGGACATGATTTTTAAGTGCGTCGGTCTGTTCTTTTAAAGTATTCTTCTTCTTTTGTAATCTGTTAATCATTTTCCGTACATAAACTCCTGACACAGTAAGTACTGTGATAGACAGTGCAATAAATAACGGAAGATCATTTTTATGCCAGTCCGATTCCTGTTTCATTTCCGAAATAAAATCTTCGGTAGCTTTATTCATAACGGCAAATCGTTCTGCATCAAATCTTCCCTCCTCTTCCATATATTTCTTCAGATAAAAATAGGCTTTCCCTCCGTCATTTTTTTTCTTATATACTTCTGCAAGTGATTTATAAACTTCTTTGATATGTGAAGAATAGGTCCGTCTTGTCTTGATATTAATTTCCAGTGCTTTTTTTAATGCTTTTTCAGCCTGTTCGCTATTTTCAATTTCATTATAGTAGTATCCCATTGTATAATATACCCAAAGAGATTCCACATCTGTAGTTTTCTGACTGATCATTTTTTCATCTGCTTTGCTGATGTATATACCTGCAGAATCAGGTTTATGGGTAAATAAATAGTACTGTGCCACCATACAATTGGTGTACGCCGAATTTTCCAACACATTTGCCTTTGTAAAGCATTTCAGAGAAGTTCCCAGCCATCCTTTCCATGCATAGTAAATTCCTTTGTTTACATAAAGTCTGGGTAGAAGTTTTTGGCTAAGCTTCGTTTTTCCGGCCTGTTTGAGAAAATAAAATGCTTTGTTATTGCATTCTATAGCCTTATCGTTTAATTTAAGATGAGAATAATAGAGACTGTAATCATCATAGAATGCTGCTTTATGGTAAGAATTTCCGGAATTGATCAGATCTTTTTCTGCTTTATTGAAAAAAAACCGGGCTTTTTCATAATTTCCTGCAGAAACATTTACGCCTGCCATATTCAGATAGCAGAGACCTTTTCCTGCTGTATATTTTATTTTTGCCGCTTTCTTCAGGTATTCCTTATTAAGCTTAACAAAAGCCTCATATTCACCAGACAACTGAAGATCGGAGCTTTGGGTCAACAGAGATACATCAAAGTTTTCCCGGTCTGTATTATCAGTTTCCTGATGACATGAAAACATAACCAGAATCAGCCCCATGAAGATTGTAAAGGCTAATATCTCTTTGATAGCCTTTGAGTGGATCGTTTTATTTTTAAAAATGATTACATTAATTTTTCCCATCAGCACCACTTTTCCCTGTATATCTACATATCTACCTATTCACTTACTTAAAAATAAGTTGATAATTTTCTATCGTTATTCTAATATTATTCCCCAATAAGTGTTATAAATATACATAAATTATCATGTTCATTGTGAAATAAACAGGTTATTTCGCAAAAATGTAACATTCAGATAAAATATTGTAATATTTCTCATTTAAGCAAACACTTTTTACCATTTAAAGACTGCTTTTATGAACTTTCTGTCAAAAAGTATATGCTTTATTTTAATAAGACTACCTGAAACGAAATTTGTTACAAGAAGATAAGCTTGTTTTATAATTTTTGATAAATTATTTTGACAAACAAAATTATCTCCATATTTGTATATTGATCTTATGAAAAATCTTATCAGTATGAATATCAGCTATCGCCAACTTCTTCCTGAAGAAAGTAAAGCATATCGGGCCATCCGTCTGGAAAGTCTGGAACAGTTTCCTGAGTCATTTTGCGCAACCTATCAGGAAGCCAGTAAAATTGAAAAATTTCAGATGGAAAACGACATTGAAGAACAGACTTTGGGAAAATTTGTAGTGGGTGCATTCTCAAATGATTTGCTGATAGGCATCTGTGCTTTTGTTAAAAGTGACGAAAACTCAGGTACTCTTTACCAAATGTATATAAAAAGAGAGTTCCAGGGAAAGAATATTGGTCAGGGATTAATTGAAGCTGTTATTCATGAAGCAGGCAGACAGTTTAATGATATTGAAATTTTCCTGGAAGTTACACCCGGAAATGACAAAGCGTACAATTTATATAGAAAAACAGGATTTCTGGAAGTAAAAAATACTTCTGCCGAAGATCCCGGTAATTATATTGTCATGAAATATACACCTGAATAAAAGCTGGATAACTTTCAAAATCATGATACAGAAACCTAGTACTGCATAGTTAAATATGATAAAGGAATCAGGGTATTTATTAAATTTAACAGAGAAAATGGATACAGTTTAATTTATAACGTATCATTAATTTTTTAAGTTAAATCGAAACATGAAAACGGAAAATTTTGAAACAGTATGTGAAGACGGTGTAAAGCTTAAAGGCATTCTTCTTATTCCGGAACATCCGAAGGCCGTGATCCAGTTTAACTGCGGCACCGCAACTAGAAAAGAATTTTATCTGTCTTTCCTCACCTATCTTGCTGAACATGATTTTCTGTGCTGCCTTTGGGATTACAGAGGAAGCGGAGATTCTTCTTCCTGCAATCTGAGATCCTGCGAGTTTACTTTTTCAGATTATGGAGTCAAAGATATGCCCGCCATCAAAAATTTTCTGAATAACAGGTTTCCTGATCTTCCGTTTATGATTGTCGGGCACAGTGCCGGTGGACAGCAAATAGGATTTATGAAAAACCTGGAGAATGTAAAAGGAATGGTCAATTTTGCGGTATCAGCAGGTTATTACAGGAATATGCCTCCTTATTACAGGATGAAGGCTTATTTCTATTTTTACATTTTTGCACCGGTAAGTGTTTTCATGACAGGCTATGTGAAAGCCAAAACCTTTGGGTTAATGGAAAACCTGCCCAGGAATGTAGTGTTTGAGTGGCGTACCTGGCTTGAAAAGAGAGATTATTTTTTCGATGCTCAATTTTATGGTAGAAGTGTACCTGTAGGGCATTTCAAGAATTATACATTCCCCATTCATTTATTCTGGACTACGGATGATACCATTTCAAGCCAGAAGAACACAGAAACATACTGGCAGCATATTGACAGTAAAAAAGAGATCACCTTCACAAAATTGGTTCCTTCGGAATTAGGATTGAAAAAAATTGATCATTTCGGTTTTTTCAAAAAAAATATGAAAGACAGGCTTTGGGCTAATGTGGTAGAAAAGTTAAACGGTTTTCTTTAAACCATTTAACTCTGATCATTTTTTAAAGTCTTTACAAATTTCTCAAACTGTCGATCTGTATTGCGTAAGACCGGTCCGTGACCAAAGCAGATAGTAGCCGGATTCAATTCTGCCAGTTTCTGAAGCGATTTGATATTGCGCTGCTGATCTGTGGTGAACATATTGGGAGGAAGCCGAAGTCCCGGCACTGTCGTAAGCAGGTTCATATTGGTAGCGGCATCCCCAATGATCAGTAATCCATCCTGCTCGCGGAACAAGGAAATATGACCTCCCGCATGTCCTGGGGTTTCTATTACCTGAAAATTTCCGATTTTATCGTTTTCAACGATGGTCTGCCCTACTTGATGTCCCTGACCCGCCCAGTATTTCTGCTGAAGCTTTGCCAGCCAATGCTGCGGAGCCGGATAGTCGTTGGTTACGAGACCTGTTTCAGTCCTGAAAACTTCATTGGGATGGCACAGCAGGGGTATATTGAACTCTGCACATATATGATCGCTGCAGCCCTGGTGGTCTGCATGGGCATGGGTTAGTACATGTTGATGGACAGGGAATTTCTGCAGGATTTTCTTTATGGTTGTGTACGAACTTCGTATTCCTGAGTCTACCAGAACACCTTCAATAATATAGCAATTGATACTGTTTCGCGGCATGAGTGGAATATGGAATACTTCAGGAGCAATTTGATGTGGCATAATTTTTTTTCTGCAAATCTACATTGCCGATCAGTATGGCATAAGGACATTTGTCCTATAATATGCCGGGTCTGTGGATTTGTCCCTTCGCCCGGGTAAGTGATCGCTGTGTGATTCCAAGGTATGAAGCCAGATCCTGTGTCGATATCCGTTTTACGAGCATCGGTTCATCAGATAAGACATGACGGTATTTGTCTACGGCGGATTTATTATTGTAATTCAGAAGATAACGTTCCTTTTGAATATACTCCTGCTCTATCACCGATTTTGTAACTCCGTTCAGAGCAGCCACCTTTTCCAGCAGCTGCTGATAGTCTGGATAACTTATGCTATAGATTATGCTATCTTCTACAGCCCTGAAGCTTTTTCCGGATTTCTCCTGCGCTATAAACCCGGAAAACGAGGTGACAAATTCATTTTCAAACTTGAAGCAGGTAATATTTTCCTTACCTTCTTTGTCGGTAGCATATGCTTTTACAGCACCACTGGCAATAAATCCAATATAACGGCAGATTTCATCTTCATGAATAAAAAAATCACCCTTTTTTAAGTGAACCGGTTTGAAGAACTGCAAAGAAAAGTTGACTTCATCGGGTGATAATCCTCCTGCTGAGGACAGATAATTTTCAAATACATTACTCATCCCGCAGTCTGTTTGGTTTTTATTTTCTTGCAAATCACACATCAGATCCAGTAATTTTATTAAGGTGAATAAAGGAATTAATTATAAAAATAAGGTTAGGTTAACTATCACTTTTAAATATTAAGAACCCTTAAATACATACTCATCATACACCGTATTGATCAGCTCATCAGGATTGATGTTCCGTGAAAAAATAGGATAATGAAAGCGATCCAGCTTATTAAGAATACGGATCAGTTCCATTTTCTCATAGTGGTTGAGATTTCCGGCAACGATATTGGTAGCCTGGCGGATTTTTTCCATTTGATTTTCCAGGACCTTTAATCCTCTTTCGGTAATACGGATTAATTTACTGCGTTTATCTACATCAGAATCTGTCTGTTCTATAAGTCCCTGGCGCAAAAGCCTGGCGATAATAAGCATCCCTACCGGCTTATCATGGATATTTTTTTTGATAAGCGCCATTTTCGTCATTTCCCCGAAAGCTTTAAGATTAATCAGATAAATAAAATCTTCCTGAGTAGAAAATTCAGAATGTGAGATGGCAGACTTTGAATAGGTTTTTGCATACCGGTTAAGATGAACAAGTAATGTACTGATGGCACTCTCCGGCGTTCTTCCGTTCTCCTTGCCTTCCCAGTAGGGCTCTTCAGGGTGATGTTCTTCCATATTCCCTTTACCAGAAATCCATGCTTTAAAGCCCTGAATAGTTACCGGATAAGACTCTGGGCTATTACTGACTTCAGTTTCAAACTCTTCCAGCAGGTCTATATAATCTTTAATAAGCGTGTAATTCATTTCTGTTAAATAGTTTACAAATATACTAAATCCACCTCATATATAAGCAAAATTAAAGCAAATAGAAATAGATTCTGTGAACAATGGTGAACGGGTATTTCCTGTATAATACCCTGTTTTTTATCTTATCCAAACCTGGAATAAAAAGAAATGATAATCTGATCATTCTGATAATTAAAATTTTCTGATCATCCGTTCTGTGGTATTACGATGTAACACGGTATAATAATTGTTGGAAAATAAACAGGAGTAAAATAAGCGTATGGATCATATAGAAGCTGAACCTATAGATTTGGTAAGAGATAAAAATTTTATTGATAAATACTTCAGTTTAACTATAAAAAAGGAATTGAATATAGAAATCAATGTCAGCAGTGAGTATATTACTGCCCAAAATATTGTTTCCCGAAAATTAATTCTGGTGAAAACATTTTCAGATGCTGTCATGGGAAATCCTGAGCTGTACCTTTTATTGGCTTCTCTCATCCATGATGTGAATACCCACTCTTTAACAAAGGGACAGATCATCAGAGCAATGGAAAAAGAAT
>NZ_JCAKRV010000017.1:0-121087 GCF_059515165.1 Chryseobacterium sp. CS3K3.1
TACCAATGTTCCTTTTCTACCTAAACACCCGAAACTCGCAACTCAATAACCCGAAACCCGAAACTCATCACTCATCATTAACGACTCCTATCCTAGCCCTGATAGTAATGGTTACCCCGCAGCTTGCGTCGGAGGGTAGGTTTTAGGTGTGGAGGCCCTTCGGCTTTGCTCAGGGTGAGAGCGTGGGAGTGCGAGGGCGCGAGGAGTATGAATGGATAGCAGGAAATAGCTCCTAATAAAGTTCGAGAGTTGGAGGGTTGGAGAGTTGGAGCGTTGGAGAGTGAAAAAGTTTAAATATACTGGTGAAGAGAGAATAAAAAATGGATATAAAATCGTGATGATTTGAAAGGCGTGTTAAAAGAAACGCTTAATTAATAGCTTATAGGTATAGTATCCTAATAAGCATCCAATGGTATCAGCTACGATATCTAAAGTTTCCATCGATCTTCCCAATCCCATTTCTTCCTGCAGGATTTCGGTGAGGAAAGCATAAAGAAGGATGATCTGGACAAAGTATGAGAATTTTATTTTGGGAAATGCAGCAATGAAAGAGAAACCCAATGCTGCGAATATGCTTACATGCAAAACCTTGTCGATACCGCTGAACATGAACCAATATTCATGGTTTTCTTCTCCCGGCTTGAGAAGCATATAAGTAAGAAATGCCCAATAAATGGGCAGTATCTTACTAAATATTTTTGAAATCTTATCCAATGATCGCTTTATAATCATCTGCAGAAAGTAACTCTGACTGATCTGCCCCATCAGCAATTTCCAATTTGATGATCCATCCGTCTCCATAAGGATCTGTATTTAACAGTTCAGGCTGATCTTCTAATTCTGAATTAAATTCAATAACCTTTCCTGAGATAGGTAAGAACAGGTCTGAAACAGTTTTTACTGCTTCTACACTTCCGAAAACGTCTCCTCCATTAAGATCATCATCTACAGTATCTACATCAACGTAAACGATATCTCCAAGTTCTCCTTGTGCGAAGTCTGTAATACCGATTGTAGCAACGTTACCTTCGATCTTGATCCATTCGTGATCTTTCGTGTACTTTAATTCTGATGGTGTGTTCATTTTTAAATTTTTATTTTGTACAAATGTATTCAAAAATATAGTAGTTTCAAATATTGGATATAAAAAAAGTCCCTCAAAACTGAAGGACTTTTATGTTTGTATTATTTTTAGAATCCACCACCCGAATCTCCGAATGTAAATGTGGCTGAGATACCTGCTCTGACCGTAGACAGCGGGAATGCTGTGGAGATCTTATATTTTGAGGTCATCTGTTCGTAGAATACTCTCAGGTTCAGATTCTCGGAGACATTGTAGTCTGCTGAAAGTTTGATGTTCATCAATCTTTGTCCTCCGGTAACCTGAGCATCATTCAACAGGATATTCATAATGGATGTTTTACTGTCTCTTAATGAAATATCTCCTCTGATGTTAAGATCACTTCCTTTTCCTCTTGTTCCTCTTCCTCTGATGTTGGCTGTTCCTAGTCTGAAGTTTCTGACAATATAACCAAGTCTTACTACATATTCTGTATTCGCATCTTCGGTAAGTGTCTGGTTGACTAATCCCAGTACCATCATTCTGGTTCTGTTATACTGTATTCCAAACTGCATATTGTTTCTCATAGTAACATCTACTCCTATAAGCGGTGAGAAAGATTCTACATATCCCACCTGTGCGAATGTATATGGGTTAATCTTATCTCCATCATTTTTTTTCACATTACCGGCATCATCCACCGTCTGATAAGATCCGTTCGGGTTACCATGATAATCTACGTTACTTTGAATACCTGTTGCTGTATACGTAGCAGTATAGGCATGTGAGATATCGAACTTTGTGAACTGCCCGCTGATGATAGGGATATTTTTTAATCCAGAATAGGTAATTCTCCAGTTTGGCAATGGGAATCCTGCCTTTTTAGGGTTGCCCATAGGTGACACAGATTTTCCTTCCATCGCTGCTCTAAAGGCTGGGATTAATACATAGGCATTTCCAATGCTATAATGCTTTGCAAATCCGTTATTATCCAATACTGCCCCAGGACCTCCCAATTGTTGAGAAAGCGCTCTTGCGTTTTCTCTGATCGCCTGGTAAATTGCTTGCCCATCTTTAAATGATGTGCTGAGAAGCGACGTAGTATTGGAATACGTTATCATTTCGCTGGCAAATGTAAAATCCGTATCAGGAACACCACCATTGGTATAGTTAAATCCTGTATGCGAGAAGTTACTGTTGAAGGTATGCAACACATTAAGATCTACTCTCAGGTCATTCATAGGCATCACCTGTAGGTCTGCTCTCAACTCTTTGGTCGACATTCTTACATACGGATCTGTCATATAATTTGAATTACTTACCCATCCGTTTTCCATTACTGTTCTTCTGATATCTGCCTGTGATCCTAAAAGGAATCCCAGTGTCGGACCTCCCAATGTCTGTCCGTATCCATACCAGTTTGGTGCTGATATTAATCCCGGAAGTACGGTACCATTCGTTTCGTTATAACTTACGTTTAGCTGTTTGAAAGAAGTTAAGAAGAATGCAGCACTTTGAAGTGGCGTAAGCTTATTCTTAAATTTATATTTCTTATATCTGTATCTGTTTTTCTCCCATTGTTTCGCATACACATTATTCAGAGAGTCCATCTCCTGTCTGCGTTTCTGAAGTTTGGCATTAATATTTTTGAAATAGTTAAACTGTCCAAAGAACTTCGGAAGATCCGCAGAAGCTGTTGCCTGAATCACATTGGTATTCTGCCCAACAGATCCTAGACTTGCGGTCTGATTTGTATTAGGATCAGTAAATCCAAGCAATGAAGTAGACCTCGCCGCCCAGTTATAAGTAAATCCATATCCTACTTCTGCATCAATGAAATCCAGATAAGGCAAATATTGGAATGGTAGCTTATAGTTTAACTGTGCTCTGTGATTATACAATACCGGCCTTCCTGCTCTGAATATATTTCCGAAAATCGATTTGCTGTCCATCGAATTTACATCCAGATTGTCATTTAATGTTCTGGTTGCGGAATTGATTTCCAGTTTTAATGATTTTGTAAAATTGAATCCTAATCCATACTGCCATCCAAAGAAGAAGTTTCTGTTTCTGATGGCATCGAAATTACTGTTCATATCACCATTAAGAATTGCTTCCACATTTCTGAACTCAAGCTCGTTGTAGTTTCTGTCGATTTCAGTTCTGAAAGAGATTCTTGTAGGAATAGGGTTAATATTGAATTCTTTTACCCATCTCAGATACTTTGTCGATTTTGCCGTATCACTGATCATCTTATTGAAAGGCTTAAGTACCCACGGTTTAAAGGTGTAGTTATAATCAATATACCCTCTCAGATACTGTCTGTAATTTCTCTTGGTATAGATATCTCTGAAATAGTCATCGTTATAAACAGCAGTTACTGATACGTTTTCAATATCATAAAATTTAGGCTTTTTATTTGGATTTACCCTTTCCTTATGCATGTTAACGACTCCAATACTTCTCTGTTGAGTATAGGTTCTCGCTACTTTTTTCAACTGATCCTTGTTCGGAGCCTTATTGAATTCCACGTCGGTATCCAGAGGATTGTACTTTGGATCTTCAATAGTCTGTGAGTAAGAATAGTTTAAAGGAATTTTCACCCCTGTTTTTTCCGGAAGGAATTTATCTACATTGATCGCCGTATTGATGCTGAATGCTGATTGAGTAGACTGAGTTCTTTCCGCAGGTTTTGAGTCTATATTCCCGAAACCAACCGATGTATAAGAAGCATTGGCATTCACTGTTGCCAGGTCTCCCATATTGAAGTTTAAGCTGGCATTTCCTGCATACCCTCCATCATTTTCTATTTCAGAAAGACGGATTTCGTTTACCCATAGAACTCTTGTTATAGCAGATCCACCTCTTGTGTCAGAATTTCTCACCCCAATCATAATGGTGGTAATATTACCTAAACTTGGTCTACCTTTGATATAAATATTTTTATAAGGTTCCTGATATCCTGTGTCAACGGTTCTATTTGTAATAGCAACCCCTGATTTGTCTCTTCTGATTTTAGCATCTACAAAGTTCTGAACATCAAAATCAACTTCATTTTCCATTGGCCAGATTTCCATAGGAGCAGTGGCAGTAGTAGGAGTCATTTTTAAAGATGATTCATACTCATAATAGTTATCTGTAGCATCGCTTCCGAAACGAATAAAGAATTTTGTTTTCTCATCAATTCCAGTAATAACATTGGATGGGTCGTGAGCATGTACAAAAAGCTTAAGTTTTTTGTATCTTCTCATATCCAACGTTGTATTTTTGAATACTCCTCTTGCTTCCGTCTTAAGATCTTTTACTTTCATGTAAAGTGAAGCTTCATTCTGTCTTTGAGCACCCGCATTTCCACTTAACACTTGTCTGTCAATTCCCGGAGGCAATACATATGGAGGTTGATTCAATGCATTCTCTTCAATGTTCACACTTCCTACCTCAAAATTCGGGTCTGTAACAACGCCTACACCCTCTCCTGAACCTGGGATATTTGTGCTGGCAATGTTACTGGTATATTTTCTCCAGTCTGATCTTACAAGATCCATTGTTCCGAATCTTAAAGTAGATGTCTGATCAAATCCTGCAAGCATCAATCTTGCAAATCTTACGTTATTTAATACTTCATCTTCGTGTGTTCCTTCAGCTTTATCATAATTTGCTACAGGAATTCTAAACAAGTACCATTTAACATCTGAAGACTGTCCGTTCTGGAATGTTGCTTTTACTGTTTTTACATCTACTATATTATTCGTTCCCAGTGACAAACTTGGCTGATCAAGCTTTATAACATATTGGTTATAATTTTCAGTCTGATCCAGGTTGTAATCTTTGTTGATATCTTCAGCATCCGGAGTTTGCGAAGCTACATTCAGAGAGTTTGCTTCTGAGTTCCCCTCAGGGTTTCTGAAATATTTGTATCGTTCCACCACTGAAGCAGCCTGGCTTCCTGTAAATTTATCAGAAAGATAGAATACGAAGTCATCCACTGCAGGGTCAGCAATATTGGTTACCGGGTTTACAAATGTATTTCCGAATCTCATCGCTTCCTGATCAGAAGTAAGACCATCATATCCGGCATCCTGTACTTTCCTATCCTCTCCTTCTGTAGAGAATGCATATAAGATTGGCGGCTGTTTTGGTTGTACTCCCCAATTTGAATTCGTCGTAGAAGATGGTGTACCTGGAGTTGGCAATCCGTTTTCATACTGCATTTTTCCATCTTTCAATACATCTTCTGAAACGTTTCCTAAATGAAGTAATAGTTTTGGATCAGTACCCAGTGTTTTACCATCTGCGTAAGGATCCATCATCCAGAATTCAACGTATTCAATGTTTGAAGTAACAAAGTTGGGAACACTGATGGATCTCATAATCCCTGCCCATCTGCTTTGTGGTTGTTCTGTCAATGGGTTTACATTGTACGGTCCTTTTTCTTTCGGGAAATAAGAGATATCAAAAGTATTCGTAAAGGTTTGTTCTCCTGCTACGAAATCTCTGTTATTATAAATCTCCGAATATTGTACTCTTCTGGAAGCATGATTGGATACAGACTGTGGTGTAATTCCTGCAGGAGCTTTTCCTCCGACTCCCCAGAATCTAGGGTCGATATTATACCATGTTAAAAGTCCTCTTCCATATCCGCTTGTTATATCATCATTTCCCGGTACCGTATTAAATGGCGGTAAAGTATTTTTTTCCGGTTTTGAAGCAAGGCTCCATGCTGCCGGCTCTTTTAATGATATTTTAGAGGTTGTTTGTTCAAAATCGTCAATGTAAGACTGGTTGTTTGTTCCTTTATTCAATCCAGGTAATAAGTAAGCTGCTTCCATCTTAAAGTTTAAGTTGGATGGAGCTTCAGTTTTTACCATCGGAAGTTTATTGGTAAGTCTTGTCAGATAAGGAGCCTGATTGTTGTACATCAGGTTGATCCCTGCCATGGTATTGTTTACCGCTTCCTGCCCGAAGTTTACTTTTTGAGTCAATGGAGATTCTGAGTAATTGATCACCGTTCCTCCCAAGATAAAGTTTTCACTGAATCTTCTTTCTAAGTTTAATCCTAAGAATCTTTTTCTTTGGGTATTAAAGGTCAACTGGTTTTCCAGTGAAATATTGATGGCCTGTCCGGACTGTTTTACATTTTCATTAATGATCGTAACCGTACCGAGCATATAATCTACCGTATAGTCTACACCTTCCGTAAGCTGTACTCCGTTCGCTGCTACTTTTACTGATCCTTGAGGAACGTTTACAGCTCCTAAAGAAATACCTTGTCCCTGAACACCTTTGTAACGCCCTTCCATGGTATACCTTTGTGCAAGATTACTGGCGGATGCCTGCAGCTTTTGTTTGGTATAAAGATCCTGAAAAACGTATTGAGGATCACTTGTACCCAATTTTGATTCCAGATACTTACCGAAAGGCTGCACTTTGGTAAAGATAACCCTTCCGGTTTCCGGCCTTATGGTAATCCCATTCACAAAGTCGAAAATACCATCACCTTTGCTTCCGTCTTTATTGTTCTGGATATCGCCGTTCATATTGAGACGGTCCCAGTTAAATAACTTCAATAAATTCTGATCTTTTACAGGAGTATCCGGAAGATAGTTTACTTTACCTCCGGTTTTTGGATCTCTGTAATATACATTAAGGATAAAGCCATCCGGAGATACCTGTCCTGCATCCATAGAATAGACATTCTTCATCATCAGATCCCACATCGGAGATTGAGTGTTCACCTTGTTATTTGCTCTTAAAACTTTAGTGATCAACACAGGACTTTCTTCAGAAAATTCCCCTACTTTGTATACTTTATTACTTCCATTAACAGTATAAGAGTACGAAACGGCTAAAAGCTGCTGGTCATTCAGTTTTTGATTTAATGAAATATAACCAAGCTGTGGCTGGAAGATAAATTCATTGGCATTCAGTTTTCTCGCTTTTGTAGCAAGAACAAATTCTTCTCCGTTATTGTAGGGAGTAGGTGTTCCCGGGAAGACATGCCCCTGAAAAAGAGCATTGTAATTTTTCCCAGCTTCTCTTGTTCCGGCTACTTGTGATACTTCATCATACAATCCGTTCAACGAGTTATCCGGCAGCGTTACTCCGCCGGGGCCTTCGCCCAGATCCCTGATCCCGATGATACTTTTCTGGTAAGCCAGATTACTGTTACTCTGATCCAATACCCAGACTTCCATTCTGGTAATGTTGATGGTTGAGTTGATCTGCGGATAATTAAGTAAGGCATCATCATATTTGTTCAGGAAATAATGTCCTATAAAGAAGTGCTGGTTTTCTTCATAGTCAATGGCATTGACTTTAAAATTGTTCATCACACCACCTCCCTGTACTACAATATTACGAGCCTCTCCCTGTTGCTGGGAAAGAACTACGGTTCCAAATGTTTTTCCTAACTGGAATTCTGTTTTCACCCCGAACAGTGATTGGGAACCTCGGATAAGACTGGTTGAAAGCGGCATGTTTACGTTACCAAATTCAACTCTTTTGATGATTTTATCTTCTCCTCCTTCATTCGGTTTATCTACATTCCCAAGACCTTTACTCTGAAGATCTTTCCAGCTTCCTTTTGCCTGCCATACAAGATTCATCCTGTTTTCAAAAGCAAAACCACTCTGGGTATCATAATTAGCCTTTAACTGTAAGTTTTCCCCTACTTTTCCCAATAATCCCAACTGAATTCTCTGATCGATATCAAAGGTAAAACTGGTCCTGTTCTGAGGCAGGATCATTGGGTTATCTATTTTCTGGTAAAGTCCTGCAAAGTCCAGGGATGCGTATCCTGAAGGGATGATTTCAATTTTATTACCACCAAAAATGGTTTCAAAAAGCTTGTTGTTGATCTGTAATGAAGGAATAAGCCCTTTCTTTCTGGCATCAGATCTGTCTCTTCTGAAGAGAAGATTATATTTATCGGATTTCTCCTTGTAATAGGCTTTTGTCTGGCTGGCAAGCATATATTCTTTATACTCTTCCGGAGACATGGCTGTAGGAGGACCTGTAATGGTATTTCCGATTTTTGGATATACATAGTACATCCCGGTTTTTATGTCGTAATAGGCTTCATACCTCGTAGGGTCGGCCACTTCATATTGTTTTCTTATGATCGCTGTATCTTTCTGTGCCTGCCCAAAGGCATTTACAGACATACACAGGAACGACAGGAACAAAAATATGTTAAGATGCTTAATATTCGCCACCAAATGTTAAATGTTTTTTAAGATTTGTTTAACCAATTCTTCTACCGAGATGTTTGGATTTTGTTTGATAATTTTATCCGCAATCTTCTCGCTTGTTCGTTTAGGAATTCCTAAAACTTCTAATGCAGATAACGATTCTTCCTTAATTTTATTATCCACCATCACAGAAATGTTCGCGTTTGGATCGCTGTATTTCTGTACTTTATCTTTAAGATCGACGATAATCCTTTCGGCAGTTTTTGCACCAATTCCTTTTGCTTTTTGGATCAATGCACTGTTTCCGGAAAGTATCGCCGAAGCAATCTCATCAAGGCTCAATGTTGACAACAGAATCAATGCTGAAACAGCTCCTACTCCATTAACGCTTATTAACAGATTGAACATTTCTTTTTCTGAACGTGTGTTAAATCCAAAGAGAAGATGAGCATCTTCACGAATGATCTGCTGAATAAATAAAAAGGTCTGCTGATTCAAAACCAGCGTCTGTGAGGTCATCAGACTGATTCCCACGTAGTAACCAACTCCTTGAACATTGATGACAGCGTAAGTAGGCGTAAGTTCTTGAACAGTGCCTTGTAAAGAAAATATCATTATTAATTTTTAAAACTCCCAAATATAGCAATTTAAACTAATTAATGTTTTCATTTGATGTACGAATGATTTTTAACTTAAATTTTAAATAAGAATTCAAGGAATTAACAGAAAAACAAAAGACTCCAAAATATGGAGTCTTTTTACTATCTGTACACGGTTTAAAGTGTCAATTTTGAAATAAGAAAGATGGATTATTGCTTTCCAGTGATGCCATCTGTTCTGTATTATTTCTTCTCTCTTCTTTGAGCATCAAGAACAGCAATGGTAGCAAGGTTTACGATCTCATCAACGCTTGAACGCATCTGAAGCACATGTACCGGCTGTTTTAATCCCATTAGGATAGGTCCGATTACCTGGGCTACTTTCATTCCTCTCAGGATTTTATAGGAAAGGTTTGCACTTTCCAGATTCGGGAAGATGAATGTGTTGGCAGGTGTAGTTCCTAATTTTGAGAATGGATAATCGCTCAGGTGGTCTGCATTCATTGCAAAATCCGGCTGAATTTCACCATCCACAACCATTTTCGGATATTTTTCATGAAGGATTCCTACTGCTTTCGCTACTTTCTTGGAAGTTTCAGAAATCGCAGCAAAGTTTTCAAATCCAAGCATTGCAATTCTTGGTTCAATCGCAAAAGATTTTACTGTAAATTCTGCCATTTTAGCAATATTCACAAGATCTTCTGCTGTAGGGTTTTGGTTGATCGAAGTATCTGCGAAGAAAATAGGTTTCTTTTCAGACAAGATCATCATCATGGCCGCTACTTTATCTACTCCTTTATCTTTTTCGATCACTTCTAAAACAGGACGTAAAACAGAAGTATAGTTTTTAGAGAATCCTACGATAAGTCCGTCTGTATCTCCATGTTTCAGCATCAAAGGCCCGAAATAGTCTCTCTGGCGTACGTATCTTTTCGCTTTGTACTCGTTCATTCCTTTTCTCTGACGAAGTTTCCAAAGGGTTTCTCTGTATTTTTTTCTGTTTTCTTTCTGATCGTCATCACTTGGATCAATGATAGGAACATCCAGAGTAATTCCGTAACGCTCCATCTGCTCCTTGATGTATTTTTTATCTCCTAAAAGGCTTGGGTAAGCAATTCCTTCTTCATAAAGAATCTGGGCAGCTTTCAATACATTATATTCTTCAGCATTTCCAAGGGTAATTCTTTTCGGATTGGATTTTGCACGGCTCTGCATCATTCTTACCAATCTTTCATCTCTGCCCATTCTGTCTAAAAGCTGGTGCTCATATTCATCAAAATCCGTTATGGTTTTTCTGGCAACACCACTTTCAATAGCTGCTTTTGCCACAGCGCTTGATACTTTTGTGATCAGTCTGTTATCAAATGGTTTTGGAATGAAGTATTCTCTTCCAAACTGAAGGTTCTGAACATTGTATGCCAAAATTACAGCTTCCGGCACCGGTTCTTTTGCAAGATCAGCAATAGCGTGTACAGCAGCCAGTTTCATGGCTTCATTAATTCCTGTAGCCTGTACATCCAATGCTCCACGGAAGATATAAGGGAATCCCAATACGTTGTTTACCTGGTTAGGATAATCACTTCTTCCTGTTGCCATGATCACATCTTTACGGGTTTCCAGCGCAAGGTCATAAGCAATTTCCGGATCAGGGTTGGCAAGAGCAAATACAATTGGATTTTCATTCATGCTCATTAACATCTCAGGAGTCATTACATTTCCTTTTGACAATCCGACAAAAACATCAGATCCTTTTACAGCATCTTCCAATGTTTCAATATCTGTCTGAGCGATGAAATCTAATTTTTCAGGAGTAAGGTTTTCTCTTTTATGATTGATTACGCCTTTACTGTCACACATCAGGACATTTTCTTTTTTCAGTCCTAAAGAAATATAAAGTTTGGTACATGCAATAGCTGCAGCACCAGCTCCATTCACCACCATTTTTACTTTATCAATATCTTTATTGGCAATCTGCAGAGAGTTGATCAATGCAGCTGCTGAGATAATGGCTGTTCCGTGCTGGTCATCGTGCATCAAAGGAATATTCAACTCCTCTTTCAGTCTCTGTTCTATATAAAAAGCTTCAGGAGCTTTAATATCTTCAAGATTGATTCCTCCGAAAGTAGGAGCAATTCCTTTTACGATTTCAATAAATTTATCCGGATCTTTTTCATCGATCTCAATATCAAAAACGTTGATATCTGCAAAGATCTTGAATAATAGTCCTTTCCCTTCCATTACCGGTTTTGAAGCCTCAGCACCGATGTCTCCCAGTCCAAGTACGGCAGTACCGTTAGAAATTACTGCTACCAGGTTTCCTTTTCCTGTATAATCATATACAGTTTCCGGCTTATCATGAATTTCCATACAAGGAACCGCTACTCCCGGAGAGTAAGCCAATGATAAATCTCTTTGGGAAGAGTGTGGCTTTGATGGGATAACTTCAATTTTTCCTTTGGGTTCTGCTTTATGATAATCTAGCGCTGCCTGGCTAAAGTTCTTTTCGTCACGATTGTTGTTACTTGACATAAAATTTTGTTTTTTGTTAAAGTATATATTTAATGTGGTAATCTACTAAGCTTTCAATTGGTTTCTGCACAACATGTCCCACATTTAAATTAAGTTCTGCAGCTACAGAACGTAGTATATTTTCATAATAATAAGCGATAGAGCCAATAAAATTGATCTCGGCATCATGCGCCTCCTCATAAGGAAGAACCTGGTATTCAAAGAAACTTTTCATTTCTTCAAAGACCATGTCTTTGAAATAAGGATGATCTTTTCTTTCGATTACAAATTTGGTAAAATTCGCCAGATATGCATTGGGTCTTGGAGTATGATACATATTTTTCAATGCATCTTCTACGGTAAGCTGATAATCTGCTTCAAATTCTTTATGAAGATCCGCAGGCAGTTTTTTCATAAAGTATCTGCGTACCAGCTGCTTTCCGATAGCACTGCCGCTTCCTTCGTCCCCGATCAGGAATCCCAGCGAAGGCAATTCTATCTTCACATTTTTACCGTCAAAAAAACAGGAATTAGATCCTGTGCCGAGAATGCACACGATTGCAGGTTTTCCACTGTATGCGGCATAGGCTGCAGCCATCAGATCTTCCTTCACAATAATCTCTGCTTTTCCAAAAACTTTTGTCAACTCTTCTTCTATGGTTTCGCAGTTTTTTTTCACTCCGCATCCGGAACCATAAAAAAAGACTTTGGTAATTGAATTTTTAACCGATATCAGATTGCTATTTTTCTGTATTTCAGGAGCGATAAGTTCTCTGTTGATAAAATTCGGATTGAAACCGATGGTTTCTGTTTTCAGAAAAACTTTTTTAAAGTCATCAAGAATTACCCAATCCGTTTTAGTAGAACCACTATCTACAATAGCAACCATATTTTAGATTTTAATTTAAGGGTGCTAAATTATGAATTTATCTTCAATTAGCATTTAAAAACAACCTGGAAGCTGTCTAAAATCATTAATGTTTGATTTGTGTTTTTTTTTCGTTGAATTGTAAAAGCCAATCTTCTATTTCATCTTCAAGATAGGAAGTCTGTAGTTCCATTGCATTGATAAAATCATCAGGCACCGGCTCGCCAGTGGAGTTTTCAAGATTCCACAATTCGTTTGACATATTTTCATACTCTGAATACACTCTTTTGAAGCGGGAATTTTCTTTCTCAAGAGCCTCAATATTTTTCTGTTGAAGCTGGAATTTTCTGTATTTGTTTTGACGTTTCATACAAATATTATTAATAATTGGGTCATAAAAAAGTTGGAGTATATGCTCTTAACCGTGCACTACAAGATAGAAAAAACCATCAACACAAGGAGTTGAAAATGAATTTATTATCAGGTCTTTATTACATCATTCTGAATATTAAAATTAGAAATAATTTTTATTAAAAAAAATATTTTAACAACTTTTTTCAGTGTTTAACATATAGTTATAAATTTGCATATTCATATTGTGAAGCGATATAACTGCTGGGATTTCAAAACCGTTATAAACAGAAGAAATTTTCTAAGGTGTTTATATGATGAGAGATAGATCTACCCGGCTGGCTGCCTGATATGTACAAAGATGTTTAGTTTTATACTTATTAAATGAAAGAAATACTCTTACGCCAGAAACAGGTTTTGTTCTTCATCATTGCCGGAGGACTGAGTGCCATTGTAGAAATAGGAAGCTTTAAAATTTTCAGCACCTATCTTCCGCACTTCTTTGTAAAGGAAACCAATTTCTACGGAGTACACTATCCTTTAAGCAACATTTTTTCCACGAGCTGCGGGATTATTACCAATTATTTTCTGAGCATCTGGTTTGTGTTTGAAAGGGGAAAACATTCGAAGAGAAAAGAATTTGCTTATTTTATGGTGGTATCTTTTTTTTCAACATTACTCAGCTTAGGTTTTTTCCAGATATTTTACAATTTCGTATTTAAAGATAATATCAATTTATTTTTTTATACCTTGAGCCCGGAAATGATCAGTAAAATTGCAGCAATATTGCTGGTTTCCATTCTGAATTATTCGATAAAAAAGAAAGTAATTTTTAACGGTTAGGCTGTGACAAAAATTTTAAATTATCTCTGGAGATTCTGGTTGCTGCTGTTGGCATTTTTTCTGACAGTTATTATTGGGATCCCGGTCTATATTTTATCCTTTAATAAAAAACATTATAAATACGGCTATAAACTGGTCAGGCTATGGTGTTTCGGAATGTTCTACGGAATGGGTTTCAGATATGACCTGATTAAACTTTCGGAACAGGAAAAAGATAAAAATATCCCTTATGTCTTTATCTCCAACCATACATCTATTATGGATATCATGCTTGTATGTATTCTGTTTCCTGATCATCCGATCTGTTTTGTAGGAAAAAAAGAACTGGTTAAGATTCCTATTTTCGGAACTATATATAAAAGGATATGTGTAATGGTAGACAGAGCGAGTGCAAAAAGCCGTGCAGATGTTTACCGAAGATGTGCAGAGAAGATGGAAGAAGGCAACAGTATCGCGATTTTTCCTGAAGGCGGTGTGCCGGACGACACTTCTATTATCCTGGATGATTTTAAGGACGGTGCGTTTATACTGTCTTCAAAACATCACTCTCCTATCGCTGTTTATACCTTTGTGGGACTTAAAGAAATGTTCCCTTTTGAAAACTCAAAGGGCTTTCCCGGAAGGGTAAAGGTATATTTCAATGGCATCATTCAGCCTTCAGATTCGCCAAAAGACTCAAAAGCAGAGGCTTATGAGACAATAAAAAAAACCTTAATCAGGTATTCCGTTGAAAGGAAATAGTTATATTTGTTTGTGAAATCTATAATAAATATGTCAAATTATTCTAAACAAACCAATTGGGCCCAATTCATTCCGTTGGTTACTGTATTCTTCTTTTGGGGATTTGTAGCAGCCAGTAATGATATTCTGATCCCTGTTTTTCAAAAAGCCTTCAATCTATCCCAAACTGAAAGTATGCTTGTACAGATATGCTTTTATGTAGCGTATACTGTAGGTTCTTTAATTTATATGCTTGTATCAAAGAGCCTTAAACAGGATTTGATCAATAAAATCGGATATAAGAATGGTCTTATTGTGGGGCTTCTGATCTCCGCATTGGGAACCTTATTGTTCTACCCGGCTGCCAATATGCATTCTTTCCCTTTAATGATCTCAGGATTATTTATTGTAGGTTTAGGATTCTCTCTTCAGCAGATTGTTGCTAATCCGCTTGCTATTGAAGTAGGCCCTACAGAAACGGGATCTCAGAGGCTAACAATGGCAGGAGGGATTAATAACTTAGGAACTACTATTGGACCGCTTATCGTTGCATTTGCTATTTTTGGATCTGCAAGTGCTGCCAACACGGAAGCAAGTATAGAAAGCGTAAAAACACCTTATCTGATATTAGGAGCAGCTTTTGCTCTGGTAGCTTTAATGCTTAAATTCTCTTCTCTTCCTGCGGTGACTCCAACAAACACTGAGGACACCGATGATGCAACTCCGGGAGAACATAGAAAGTCAGCATTCCAGTATCCTCAGCTGGTGATGGGAATGATCGCTATTTTTGTCTATGTAGGGGTAGAAGTTTCCACAGCCAGTAACCTTCCGGCGTATATGGAAAAAAGCTTAGGGTTTGAAACGAAAGAGGTAGCACCTTACATCTCTTTATACTGGGCATCATTAATGATTGGCCGTTGGACAGGTGCTGTAGAAGCATTTGACGTAAATGCAGGATTCAAAAAGATCCTAAGATTCTTAGCTCCTTATCTTGCATTCGGTGTATTTTTACTGGTAAACGCTATTGCCGATCATGATCTTTCTCCGTTCTATGTATATGGGTTTATCATTATCGCAATGATTATCTGTGATATTTTAAGCAAAGGAAACCCGGCAAGAATGCTTCTGATCTTCTCTCTGGCAGGGATCACCGCTCTACTTATAGGGATGTTCACTACAGGAATGGTATCTGTATATGCATTTACCAGTGTAGGTCTTTTCTGCTCTACGCTATGGCCGTGTATCTTCGCATTGGCTATCAACGGGCTTGGAAAACATACGAACCAGGGTTCAGGATACCTTATCATGATGATTATGGGAGGAGGTATTGTAAGCGTTATACAGGGATATGTTGCAGATATTACCAATATTCATTTCAGTTATATCGTAGGGGTTATTTGTTTTGCTTATCTTGCATTCTATGCGATCCGTGTAAGTGGGATTCTGAAAGCCCAGGGCATTGATCTTGATAAAATATCTAAAGGCAGTGGTCATTAATATAACAACAAATATATATAAGAAAAAGAGATTTTGGGCAGGTGTATTACTTGCCCAATTTCTTTTGTTTTATGGATTTTCAAAATCCAAAATAATGATTTCTTTTTTTGAACGCTTTTTTGAATTTCAGAAAGAAGTTCATCAGGTAATGTTCAGCCGGGTTCCATTTTCTGTCGGGGATTTGATCTATATTGCGCTGGGAGCTTTTCTTTTATACTGTTTCATCACTTTATTCAAAAAGCATCAAAGGAATGATTCGATGATAAAAATTCTTATCGTCATGAATGTCTTTTATTTTATTTATCAGATCTTTTGGGGAATGCTGTATTTCCAGATCCCGATTATTAAAAAACTTTCCAGCCAGGATGAGCCGGATATAGGAAAAGCAAAAAAACTGGCTCTTGTTTACCTTGAAAAATGTAAGGCAACACGACAGTATGTACAGGAGGACAGCAACGGAGTATTTATAATCACTAACCTTACATCTATTCAAAAGGAAATCCTGAATCAGCAGACAAAGCTGCCTTCTTATATTTCCGATAAAAAAGCTCCGGAGATACTGGACATCAAGCCTAGTTTATTCAAAAATGTAATGAGCTTTACAGGAATTCTAGGCTATTATAATCCTTTTACAGCTGAAGCCCAGTATAATGCTGAGCTGCCTCATACTTTAATCCCTTTCACCACAGCGCACGAAAGTTCACATCAGCTTGGCTTTGCCAGAGAACAGGAAGCTAATTTTGTAGGGTACTTAATAGGCATTCACTCCGGTAATCCTGAGTTGAGATACAGTACTGAATTTTTCACTTTAAAAAGTCTTTTAAGATATATTGTGGAAGAGGATCCTGGGTTTGTAAAGAATATTCTTCACCAATATTCCCCGGCTATGAAAAGGGATCGTGCTTATGAAAAAAGTTTTATTTTTCAGCATCAGGGATGGCTTGACGAATTCTTTGGATTTACTAACAACCTGTTTCTGAAAAGTAATCAGCAGGAAGGTTCTGTTACCTATTCTTACTTTATTGATCTTCTCTTGAACTATGAGAAAACATAAAAAAAGAATCGTATCAGGCGATACGATTCTAAAAACACAAATGATGAAAAAAAATTTATTACCTTGACTTGTTCCCTCATTCAAGGCGATGTAAAAGTACGACATATTTTATAAATACAAAAACATTTCTATCCTTTTTTAAAACTTTATGAAAACTTTATGATTTTTTAAGTTTTTTTGAGTTCATTTCTGTTTGTTACAAATTACACAAAACATCGACATTCAATAAACAAAACAGGCATAAAACACTATATGAGTTATAAAATAACCACAAAATAAAACATTTGTTTACATAAAAAACATTACTTCTAAGCATTATTTCTTATGTTTTAAAGTTGGAGTTATCTTCAGTATTTTATATGATATTTCTAAAAATCTGAACTTCAAAATCACAGGATATTCTGATATAAAAATCCATTCATTTTTATATCGATTCTGTTTATTGTCTCAAAATAGGAATTTCCACATAACTGTCATTATACCATTTGATCGCCAAAGGCTCTTTAGCATCAGCCCTATTGCCAAATAATCCAGGTTGAATTAAAGTCCGCAAAGATTGTCAATTGTTACATTTCCATAAAAATCAATCGAAATACCAAAGAACCCTGCGTACGTACTCTTGTAAAGGCATAATGTTACACTTTTTTATTTTCTTAATTCATCCCAACAATGCAATCCTATCAGGAACGGATAATAAATTATCCAAAATTGATCAATTCCGGCATGCTTTTCTTGCATTCCCAGAGTTATGAACGCATCTTTGTCTCAGGTAAAAACACGAAATACTTTTTCTAATAAGATCCTTTTACTTCCCACAGGCAACATTTAATGTACGCTTAACCATGAAAACTTTAGAATACCTGCCTGTGGGAAATGGATCTTTCCTTCTTAAAATGATTCCACTTAAAATAGTAAAACATCAATTACTCAAAGAATAATACAAAAGGCATATTCCAAGAACTGCTTTCCGTATCCGGATTCAAGAAATAAAATACTGAAGATCAAATAAAATCTACCAACATCCGTTTATATCTCACTAATAAAGGAGATTTTTTTTTGTATATTTAAAACATCTGTGTATTTTAGATAAAAATATTAATATGATTTTTGACAAACTAATCAACCATCTAAAACTAGATAAACAGGAATTTATTTTCCAGTTCAACTCTCATCCCAATTACCCATCTGCACTGGCATTCAGTGACACACTCAACTTTATGGGGGTAAAAAATGACGCTTATGAACTTGACAAAGAATATTGGGACGAACTTCCGGAGGAATTTATTGCCATTGTTGAGAATTCATTCTCTCTTGTAAAAAAGTCAGGAAGCAATTATTCAGTATATTCGGAAAAAGCAAAAACTTTCGGTAAAGAGGAGCTTTATAATAAATCAACGGACTTTGTACTATTGTTTGAAAAAACAGAAAATGCAGAAAGCAAACTGACATTCAATTTCAAGCCGGTCCTTTATATTATTTTTGCTGCCGTTCTTGCTTATTCTTTGATAAGCCAAACCATCTATGAAGCTATATTCAATCTTCTTTCGTTAGCAGGAGTTTATATTTCTCTGGAAATTTTCAACCAGAAATTCGGAAACACCTCTACGGTTATCGGAAGTATATGCGGAGGCGGAGGTGCAGCAGCAAGCCCGACAGCCAATTCCTGTGATAAAATTATAAAACAGGATAAAACCAGTATTCTGGGTTTAAAATTTGCAGATTTTTCTCTGATTTATTTTACAGGACTCGCTGTATTAGGTCTGTTCTTACCAGCTACGGCTTATATTGTAAAAGGATTTACATTCGTTTCTGTACTTGCCATCGGGTACTCTCTGTACATTCAGGCATTTGTAGAAAAAACATTCTGCAGAGTATGTCTTTTGATCATTTCAATTCTTGTAGGCCAGATCGTAGTAAGCAGTTTATTTTTTGAGAACCTGTCATTCAGTGTGGGAACTCTTTTATTGACTGTCATTCTGTGGGCTCTTGTATTTTCTGCGGTTATTTATTTCAATACTCTTCTTGAGCAAAAAGAAACACTGCAGAAATCGAATGCAAAAAATCTCAGATTCAAAAGAAACTATGAGCTTTTCAAAAATCAGATGGAACAAAATCCAAAAATAGAATTTCAGGATACTGAAACTTTTGCTGTTGGAAAAAGGGATGCCAAGCTTCGCATTTCTATCGTTTCCAACCCGTACTGTGGTTTCTGTAAAGATGCGCATAAGTTGGTGGAAGGACTTTTGGAGAAATACCCCGATGATATTTCATTGCAGATGAGATTCAATTACAGCCCGGACAGAGCTCCAGAAAAATATACACAGCTTATTTCAGATTTAACTCATATTTATCATAACAAACCTGAAAAAGAGTTTTTACACGCTGTTGAAGAATGGTTTGAAACCAAGGATGAAGACAAAATCAATGCACTTTCCGGAGGAAAAGTAAATTCAGAAAATCTGGATCCGCTGATAGAGATGTCTAAAGAAAACAGTAATGCAGGATTAAGCTTTACGCCTATCTTTATCATCAACGGATATCAGTTCCCGGATAAGTATGATCGCGAAGATATCACCTTCTTTATTGATGAATTAATCGAGGATGATGAGATTTAGCAAATAAATCTTCTTCATTTAAAAATTTCACTATCTTAGGAAAAACAAAATAACCATCTGAAAAGATGTAAAAGAGTAGAAAAACGGTGATCAATGGGACTATTTCCAGTTTACCATTTCATTGAATTATAATTGAATTAAAGCAAAAATGTCGCCATAATTTGGCGGCATTTTATAATGAGTAGTAGTTTTGAAAAAAAAATTTCCTTTTTATAAGCAACCAGATACTAAAGACTGCGGTCCTACATGTCTCAGGATCGTAAGTAAGTATTATGGTAAAAGTATATCCCTGCAGCAGATCCGTAACCTTTCCGAAACCACCCGTGAAGGAAGCAGCCTTCTTGGGCTGAGTGATGCCGCAGAAAATCTGGGATTCCGGTCAATGGGAGTTCAGATCGATTTCAATACCCTCAAAGAAGAAGTACCTTTTCCATGTGTGGCACACTGGAATAAAAATCACTTTGTTGTTGTATACAAAATTGACAAAAATAACAAGGTATATATTTCAGATCCCAGCTATGGACTGATCACTTATACCAGAGAAGAATTTATCAAGTCCTGGATCGGAGAAAATGCCAACGAAAATACAGAAGAGGGAATTGTCCTGATCCTTGAAACCACTCCTGCATTCTTTCAAACAGAATTTGATGCAGAAGAAAGTAAGGCAAGTTTTACATTCCTTTCCAAATATCTTCTAAAGTACAAAACACTTGTTATACAGCTTGCGATTGGGCTTTTAGGAGGAAGTTTACTTTCCCTGATATTTCCTTTTCTTACCCAAAGTATTGTAGACGTCGGCATCCAGAACCAGGATATTAATTTTATCTATGTAGTTTTGCTTGCACAGATTATGTTATTCCTGGGAAGAATGGGAATTGAAACCATAAGAAGCTGGATTCTTCTCCACCTTTCAGCAAGAATTAACATTTCGATCATCTCCGATTTCTTTATTAAATTGATGAAACTTCCGATAAGTTTCTTTGATACCAGGATGACAGGAGATATCATGCAGAGAATTAATGACCATCACAGAATTGAACAGCTCCTTACAAGTTCTTCATTGAATACATTATTCTCACTGGTGAACCTTATCATTTTCAGTATTGTCTTACTGTTTTATGATTACAGGCTTTTCCTTGTTTATCTTGTTGGAGCAGTATTATATATCGGATGGATCAGTTTCTTCCTGAAAAAAAGAAAAGAACTTGATTACAAGAGATTCTCTCAGGTATCTCAGGAGCAGAGTAAAGTCATCGAACTTATCAACGGAATGCAGGAAATCAAAATGCATAATGCTGAAAAACAAAAACGATGGGACTGGGAATTTCTTCAGGTAAAACTATTTAAAATCAGGATAAAATCTCTATCCTTAGAACAATGGCAGTCTGTGGGAGGTAATTTTATCAATCAGATGAAAGATATTCTGGTGAGTTTTCTTTCTGCCAAACTTGTTTTAAGCGGAAACCTTACTTTGGGGATGATGCTTTCTGTTCAGTATATCATCGGACAGCTGAACAGCCCGCTTCTTCAGCTTATCGACTTTATCAAGCAGACACAGGATGCTAAAATCTCTCTTGAAAGATTGGGAGAAATCCACGATAAAGATGATGAAGAAGATAAGAATGAGCAATACGTTACCGATGTTCCGAAACAAGATATTGAAATCAAAGATATGTCGTTCAGGTATATTGGTTCCGATGTTCCGGTTTTTGAAAATCTCAGCCTTACAATACCTTATCAGCAAACGACAGCAATTGTAGGGGCCAGTGGAAGTGGAAAGACAACTTTATTGAAACTGCTGATGAAGTTTTATGATCCTGATCAGGGTGAAATCAGAATCGGAAATACCAATATGAAAAATATTTCTCCAAGATACTGGAGAGATCATTGCGGTGTTGTCATGCAGGAAGGATATGTATTCAATGACACCATTGCCAACAATATTGCTGTTGGGGAAGATCATATAGATAAACAAAAGCTGAGACGTGCTGTAGAAATAGCCAATATCAAAGATTTTATTGAAAGTCTTCCATTAAGTTATAACACCAAAATCGGAAATGAGGGCGTTGGAGTAAGTGGTGGCCAGAAACAGAGACTTTTCATTGCAAGAGCTGTTTATAAAGCTCCTGAATATATTTTATTTGATGAAGCTACCTCTGCACTGGATGCCAATAATGAAAAAGTGATCATGGAAAACCTTGAGCAGTTCTTCAAAGGCAAAACAGCAGTGGTGATTGCCCATAGACTTTCCACAGTAAGACATGCAGACAAAATCATTGTACTGGATCAGGGAAGAGTGGTAGAAGAAGGAAGCCATGCTGAGCTGGTAGACTTAAGAGGAGAATATTACAGATTGGTAAGAAATCAGCTTGAATTAGGAAATTAACCAAGATAAAGCCACCATATAGCGGAATCCGAAAAGCTTACAGAGTAGGAAAAATAAAAACTAATAGTAATCATGAAAAATCTTAAAAAACTTTCGAGAAAAGATTTGACATTTGTCAGCGGAGGTGTTATTATTCCGGACAACAACTGCTGTGGATCCTGGTGTCTTGGCAGCTGGGTACCATGCCGCATAAAGCACTTTGAATGCCCGCCGGATGCAGACACTTCGCCACCATCATGGTATGACGGGAACTGCCCAATTATTTAAATTATATTCCCCCTGAAATATTGGGGGAAATTTTACTACATAACAATGAAAGAAGACGTTTTAGACAATATTGAACTCCGCTCAGAAAGCGTACAGGATATTCTTACCCAGCCGCCGCATTGGATGATCCGCTGGGGAAATACGGTGATATTTATTATCCTGCTGTTGATTCTCTTAATGAGCTACATTATAAAATATCCGGAATTTGTGCCGGCTCCTATTATTGTGACTTCTCAGAACCCTCCGGAGAAAATAGAAGCACGAACCAGCTCTAAAATTGAAAAAATATTCATAAAAGACCACCAGGAAGTTAAAAAGAATGATGTCCTGATGGTAATGCAGTCTGCAGCCAACTATAAGGATATTTTAGAGCTTAAAAAACTGGTAGACTCCATTACCCCCGATCAATTATACTCCTTCCCTATTGCTCAGGCTTCAAGATTTAAGCTTGGGGAATTACAGGGTGAGTACAACAGTTTTGCAAAAGCGTTTCAGGACGAAGCCCTTTTTACAAGATTACAGCCATACGCTCCCGAAAATCTGGCGGCCAATCAGAGTATTTCAGAATATAAAGTAAGAATTGCCACGTTAAAACAGCAGAAAAACCTGGAGTCTATAAAGTATGATCTGACTAAGAAAAATTTCAACAGATCTCAGGAACTATTTAATCAGGGTGTTATCTCTGCTATGGAACTTGAAAACGAAAAAATCAAATATCTTCAGGCTCAGCAAAATCTTGAGAATATTAAAATTTCCATATCACAAATGGATGAAGGGATCTCCAACCTGAATAAAACCAAAAGCGGAACTGCCATTAACACAGAAAAAGACAGAATTACCTACTCATCACAAACCCTACAGCTTCTTGAACAGCTGCGAAAATCTTTGAAACAGTGGGAGCTGAACTATCTGGTGATCTCATCCACAGACGGCGTTGCCAGTTTTCAGCAGTTTTTTGGCGAGAATCAATTCGTAAAGGTAGGAGAACCTATCCTTTCTATTCTTCCTAAAAATAAAGAGCAGTTGGTGGGCAGAATGTCCGTACCTACAACAAACTCAGGAAAAATAACTCCGGGTGAAAAAGTTCTGATTAAACTGGATAACTACAGATTCCAGGAGTACGGTATCATCGAAGGAAAAGTACAGAACATCTCCCTGATTCCTGATGATAAAGGAAACTACTATGTAGATGTGATTTTGCCAAAAGGATTAAAAACAAGCTACAATAAAACACTTACATTCGATAAAGAGCTTAGAGGCAGTGCAGAGATTGTCACACAGGATCTGCGACTGATTGAAAGATTCTTCTATCAGATCAGAAAGCTGCTCGGATATCAGGTTTGATAAGCTTTTAAAAAACATTAAAACCGTTTTACAGATGCGTAAGACGGTTTTTTATTCTTTATTTTTAAGATGGCCACTTCTATAATCCTATTTTCCGGAAACGCAATATACTTTTCCTTTTATACAGGCCATTACAGCCATAATTCAGCGAAACAAAGGATTTCCTATTACTGACAGTAAGATCATCAAAAAAGGACAGCAAAAACATGAATATAAAAGAGATAATGACGTAAGACGAATAAATGATCTGAGTACTAACGCTGAAAAGTATAATTATTCCCTTAATACTCCATCAGAAGACCTAAATTATTAAAAATAAAATTTAGTTGAAAGAATTAAAGAGTAAAGTATTAATTCTTTTAAAAGTAAAAACCGCAATCATTGGTGTAATGATTGCGGTTTATTGTAGCGAAGACGGGAATTGAACCCGTGACCTCAGGGTTATGAATCCTGCGCTCTAACCAACTGAGCTACCTCGCCGTTTTGGTGGTGCAAATATAGAAAATATTTCTTTACCTCCAAAATTATTTTACCTTAAAATATTCTAAAACATCTCCAACATGATCTGGTTTGCTGATTATCTTATTGTTAGCGTCCAAAATAAAATACGTCGGAGTTGCATGAATATTATACAAATCTGTGTAACTGCTGTTCCATCCTCTCAATTCTGAATCATTCACCCAGGGAAATGCAGCGATTTTTTTGGTATATGAATTCTTATCCACATCCAAAGACAGTCCTACAATCTGGATATTTTTTGATTTCAGGTCATTGTATTTTTCCAGAAGTTTCGGAAGTTCACTTTCACAGTGTGAACATGTGGACGACCAGAAGACAACGACCTTTTTATCTGCTTTAATATCATGTAATGATTTGGCAGTGGTATTAACAGGTGACTGGAACTTATAATTAGGGAAAACCGCCCCCATTTCAATATTGGCGTTCGATTTCAACGTAGAAGCAAGTCTATCGTTAATGGTACACTTAAGATTTTTGGCAAGAGACAGATATTTACTCTTATATTCATCCATCTGATAGACATCAAAAATATCAATCAATTCTGACAATACAGTCTGCCCTCTTGGAGTTTCTACTTTTAAACGATCCAATAACTTATCAACAGACGCCGTAACGTTTGTATTCCCTCCTGAATTCAGATAAGCGACCAACAAAGGTCTTAATAACGATGAGCTTTCAAGCATATCACCGGATTTGTCCAGAAAGTTGATTATTTCTTCCTGATCTACTTTTTTCACGGAATCAGGAGAGTTGGAAAGGAACTTGCTGTAATTCGTATTGTAATAAGCAATAAACGGGTGTTGCGCTGCATCAATAGAGCTTGATGCACCGGAAAGCCTGTCAATTTCTGTTTTCAACGCTTTTCCAAAGTCGGTATTATCTTTATAGTATTCTTTAATCTGCGCTAAAGCCGGTAAGATAAGCTCTTTTTTTTGTGAACCCTCCTGTTGTTTACTCATCAGATTATTGGCTTCATCCAGATAGATAACATCCTTCACTTTATTATTCTGAATATCCAGTTTAAAGTTGACATTTTTATTTTCAGAAATAAAGCTTACAGTATTATTGGAGCCAGGGAAATAGACTTTCATCATCCCCATATAATGGCCCGGATATTTAAAAGTCCACGTACTATTCTTACTCTGTTCTTTAGTAACAATAATGTCTTTTGATCCGTTTAATGTATATAAAATAGCGTCCTGATCTTTAAAATCTGCCGGAGTCTGAATTGTAACAGTAAATTGAGCCTGCAGAGCAAATGCAGTTAAAACTGCAGATAGCATATAAATTTTTTTCATATAGTAAAAATAAAAAAACTCCCTGATTAATCAGAGAGTTTAATATTATTTTAATAAAATTTTATGCTTTTACGCTCTTGTACTTTTTTGTAAAGTAAACAATAAATCCAATTGCTACGATACCAAGTACATATACATACATGTCAATTGGTGAGGCAGGTGACCCGGTACCATTTCCTCCATTTCCTCCTCCTCCCGGGATTGCTGGTTGTGGTGGAGCGGCATTTGCTAAAGATACAGCAAACAGGAAAAACGCCAGAACTAGTTTATTAATAGTTTTCATGTGGTTTATTTTAAGATTTTAGTATTAACAGTTTCTCCCTTATCAGAAACGATTTTTACAACATATGAATTTTTAACTGAGCCATCAAGCTCGATTACAAAATCTCTGGATGTTTCAACCGCTTTTTTAGAGATTACCAGTTTACCGCTCATATCATAAACTTGAATGTCCGCTTTTTTCCATTTTGGATCAAATCTAACAATGTAATTTGTAACTGATGGATCGTAAACAACAAGTGTTCTGGAAACACTAGGAGCTGTTTTATCTACAGCCAAAGTAATATTACTTGGCTCACCATAATACAAGTTAGCTTCTTCATTTGTTACGGCTACAACATCTCCCTGTTTAGCCTGTACTAAATTTCCATTTTCTGCTTTATAGTAGAAACCAATTCCTGAAGATAACTGGTGTGTTCCAACAGGAATAAGTTCTGCATTTTCTCTGATCTCGAACTTATAAGATTTAACCTGATCAAGTTTATAGTTAACTAACTTAACATTTTTACCTTGGAAGTTACTCTCATTAGCTTCGTTAATATATAACCAATAATTAGTATAATTGTTATCATACCCACCATTCAATGCTTCTTCATAAGTACCAATGATTCTGGTA
Source organism: Chryseobacterium sp. CS3K3.1 (assembly GCF_059515165.1). Classification (NCBI taxonomy): domain Bacteria; kingdom Pseudomonadati; phylum Bacteroidota; class Flavobacteriia; order Flavobacteriales; family Weeksellaceae; genus Chryseobacterium; species Chryseobacterium sp. CS3K3.1. The sequence goes on from NZ_JCAKRV010000017.1 coordinate 26,015, forward strand.
CCCGCTGAAGCCTGAACTGTTGTTGATGTAGAAACCTGGTGTCCTGTTGTAAATGATGGAGAAACCACATAATATGTTCTGGAAATCTCTTTTCCATTAGCATCAAGACCAATTACCCCAAGCTGTTTCACTGTACTGTTTGTACCTTTACCAGCCATTCTGGCTGCATTTACACCATTAGGAGTACCTGCTGCTCTTGCTGTTGATTTGAATCTTCTCAGTGTATTAAAATCTAAAGTCTGAGCTGTATTATCTCTTAACTTTATTTTAAATGACTGCATAGGTTTCATTACTACATTATCAACATCTCCTACAGCTGGAGCAACACCATCACCTGTAGTAACAAAAGTAACCACCTGAGCACCTGTAGCATAAGTAGAACCACCAGGAAGTGTAACAACAGTACCCGGGTTATATTCAATACCCCAGATATTTTTTACAGCATTTCCGTCTGATCCGGTAACACTTTCAGTATATCCGATATTAGATAAATCTAAATTGGTAAGAAATGGATTACCAAACTGATACCAGTTTTGCCCAAATGTTCCAGCCCATGCGCTTGTAGTAAACTCAAAACTGTCATCTAAATAAGTGTTGTATTTTTCGTTGTAAGAATTCACAGCGTTACCACCAACTCCGAATACGACATTAGAAGGTCCCAAATTAGATTTTCCTCCATTCTGCAATGTTACAGTTCCAGCTAACGGAGCATATGGTTTCCCGTTAATATTGAATACTGTTCCGGTTGCAGGTGCGCTTGGGTTCCAATCATTATTGGTCACTTTCAGCATATAATATCCCGGACCATCAGTAGTTGTAGTTGCTAAATTTGTAAAATGTGCAGAAACTGCATTAGCGTTGTCCCACTTAAGAATCGGATTGCTGTATCTACCCGTATTGAAAGTCTTACCAACTTCAGTAGATAATGAGCTTAAAGCTTTACCATAGAAAGGCAAAGCAACTTGCTGGAAATAATTACCACTACCATTACTTGTAGTTCTGTACTCTTTGGTTACAATACCCGTAATGTTGGACTGGGATAGCCCATCGATGTACAGCTGGCCATACGTGGAAGTAGCAAAAGAAGCAGGGGTATTCAGTCTTAAGATGATATTTCCGCCATCAGTCTTATCAGCACCGCTGGCATCAATTGTTTTTAAGAGATCCGTACCAGATCCTACAACCATGATATTTCCATGCACGTCCAAAAGGCCATTACCCTTTGTTTGTACACCTCCACCGCTATAAACTAGGGTGCCTTCGCTCACATACATATTAGCATTAGTGTCAACATGACATAGTATCTGCGCCTGAACAGAATAACTAATTGCTAAAAGACCTATAGCAAATAAACTTTTTCTCATTGTATAAATTATTTGTGTGTTAATACAATCTTCACCCGCAAAGGTATTATTATTTTTCTTAAAAAAAAAATTTTTTATCTATTAATCAAAACATTATCTTCATTTAAGATGATATCTTTCTCCTCTCCTATTGAAAACATGTAGTCTTCTAGAACTTTTTCGGTGGTCCCTCTAAGGCCTCTTGCACCTAGCCCTTTTTCAATAGTTTCTTCCACTATTTTTTCAATGGCTCCGTCTGTAATAACCAAATTTGTGCCATCCATTTTAAAAAGTTCCACAAATTGATTCACGATAGAGTTTTTAGGTTCCTTCATGATTCTTACCAGAGTCTCTTTGGTGAGTTTATCGAGGTAAGTGATGATTGGAAATCTTCCTAAAAGTTCGGGAATTAATCCGAAAGTACGAAGATCAATTGCATTAATATTTGTTAATATATATTCGTCTTCGTCAGTTTTATTGATTTTTTCAGAGCTGAACCCGATGGCCTGCTTGTTCATTCTCCTTTCGATGATTTCTTTAATTCCGTCAAAAGCTCCTCCTGCAATAAATAAGATGTTCTGGGTATTTACCTGAATATATTTCTGATCCGGGTGCTTTCTTCCTCCCTGCGGCGGAACATTCACAATACTTCCTTCCAGCAGTTTCAGCAATCCCTGCTGTACTCCTTCTCCGGAAACGTCTCTTGTAATACTTGGGTTGTCTGATTTTCTGGCAATTTTATCAATCTCATCAATGAAAACGATTCCTTTTTCAGCCTTTTCCACATCATAATCTGCCACCATAAGAAGTCTTGAAAGGATACTTTCAACATCTTCTCCTACATATCCGGCTTCTGTTAAAATGGTAGCATCTACGATACAGAAAGGGACATTAAGTTCTCTGGCAATCGTTTTTGCCAGAAGGGTTTTACCTGTTCCGGTTTCCCCTATCATGATAATGTTTGATTTTTCAAGCTCCACCTCCCTGTTTTCGTCCTGAGCGTGAAGCAACCTTTTATAATGATTATATACAGCAATTGAAAGCTGCTTTTTTGCCTGATCCTGTCCAATTACATACTGATCAAGGAATTCTTTGATCTCTTTTGGTTTTTTAAGCTCATCCATGCTGTCTGCAGGTGAATATCCTGTTTTGGATGCACCATCTTTTACAATTGCATGTGCCTGCTCTATACAATTTTCACAAATAAAACCATTCTGCCCGGAAATCAGCATCTGTACTTCATTTCTTTTTCTGCCGCAGAAAGAACATTGGTTTGAGTTCATATGATATAATATATATGTATATGTTAAAGAAAATCGTAAAAAATTACTTTTTTACGATTTTCTGGTTGTTAAGAATTAATAATTGAGTGTTGAATCTCTGTATATTCTTCGTTCGTTAATTTTAATCTTTCATTTCTGAAATTCATGTCTTCCATCTTATTTAAAGGAATCAGATGGATGTGTGCATGAGGAACTTCAAGTCCCACCACTGCTACTCCTACTCTCACACATGGAACTGCAGTTTTGATCTTCTTGGCTACCTCTTGGGCAAATCCCCAAAGGTTTTTGTATTCTTCACTTTCAAGATCAAAAATCAGATCCACTTCTTTTTTAGGAACAACTAAAGTATGTCCCTTCACCAAAGGCATTGCGTCTAAGAATGCAATAAAGTTTTCATTTTCTGCAATCTTATAAGAGGGAATTTCGCCATTAATGATTTTCGTGAATATAGTGCTCATTTTATCAGAAGTTTGGGTTAGATAATTAGAAGTTTAGAAATAGAAAGGGATATCAGACTATAAAGAAATGTCTAATACTTCGAAAGACAGTTTGTTTCCGTTAGGTAAAGTAATTTCAGCAGTTTCACCAATAGCTTTTCCCAACAGACCTTTTGCGATAGGGGTGTTCACAGAAATCTTCCCTGTCTTCAGGTCGCTTTCATTATCTGGTACCAATGTAAATACCTGCTCCTGCTTGGTAGCATTATTTTTAAGTTTCACTGTTGTTAAGATTGAAACTTTTGAAGTATCTAATTGGCTTTCGTCTATAATTTTAGAAGTAGAAATAACATCTTTCAGCTTGGAAATTCTCATTTCAAGCATCCCCTGAGCCTCTTTAGCCGCATCATATTCTGCATTTTCCGATAAATCTCCTTTATCTCTTGCTTCTGCGATCTGCTGAGTAATTTTTGGTCTCTCTACAGTTTCCAACTGTTCCAGCTCAGCTTTCATTTTCTCTAGGCCCTCCTTAGTTACATAGCTTGCCATAATTTTCAAAATTTAGTTTTAGTATAAAAAAATAATCCGACATTTGCCGGACAATGTTTTCGTGTTGTAATCGTTTAATTTTTACAAATATATAAAAATTTAAATTGAAATGAAAAAAACTTTTTCAATCTTATCTATTTTCAGTTTGTTGATTTTCAGTAATTTAACCATAAACTCATGTGGAAGCAGAGAAGATACCGTAACCTGCTTTCCCAATGTTCCTATCAATGTATCGCTTAATTTAAACCTGCCTGCTTACTACGTTTTGAACAATATCAACGGCTGGATTTATGTGAACGAACAGCAATCAGGAACCAGAGGATTGATTATTGTCCGGACAGCCAACGGATTTAAAGTGTATGACAGAAATGCTCCGCATATATGTCCTGGTAACAATACAACTCTTGAGGTAAAGGATAATATTGCCATTATATGTCCTGAGGATAATACAAGATGGATTTTAAGTACCGGGCAGCCGGAATCAGGCGCAAAAACATCTCTGCCGCCTAAAACTTATCCTTACAGTTACGATGCAGCAAGCAAAACCTTAAATGTTTATTATTAAAATTATAAGATGAAGATCGTTATACAAAGAGTCTCCGAAGCCAGCGTACAAGTAGACGGAAAAATTGTGGGTGAAATCGGGAAAGGACTGATGCTGCTGACAGGTATCGATGAAAATGATGAAAAAGCTGATGCAGACTGGCTTGTACAGAAGGTTTTAAACCTTAGAATCTTTGGTGATGAAGATGACAAGCTTAATCTGTCTGTGAAGGATATTTCAGGAGAAATTCTTTGCATCAGCCAGTTTACATTAATTGCAGATTATAAAAAAGGCAACAGACCTTCTTTCATAAAGGCTGCAAAACCGGATAAAGCTGTACCTCTTTTTGATTATTTTAAGGAAGAAATAGCTAAATCGGGATTAAAAACCGAAAGCGGAATCTTTGGGGCCGATATGAAAGTGTCCCTGATCAATGACGGGCCGGTAACCATTGTAATGGATTCTATTACTAAAAGTTAAACAGAAAAAGACAAAGTTCTATATAACGCAATCCGTTTCAATACATTGAGACGGATTTTTTTTTTGATACACGGGTACTCAATAGTCCTTTTTAAACATGGCAGGTTTATTTTTTGTAAGCAAAGAAATCCTTTATACAAAAGGCAAGGCTCAAAATGCAAAAAATAAATTCACAAAAACGTGATTTGTTTTCATTTTATTATTATTTTTGGTATAAATCAAAACTGATTTACAACCATTTAACAAAATTATATGAAAACAAAAATCAACCTTTTCACATTGTTTGCGTTCTGTTCTACTCTGTCATTCGGGCAGGACAGCCAGCCCAAAATGGCTACTGAACAAAGTTCAATTATTTATGTTTGCTTTTCAAAAGGCATCAATTCAGAAAAAACAGCCTTCAGCAGAAACGCTGATCTGGAAAGATTTTCAAGAGAAAATCACATCGCATTCAAGTATGATCTGGACTTCACGGACAGCAAACTTGATGAAATGGCCAGGAACAGCAGGGCCATCGGAAATTCCACAGAATCTGTGGAAAAACTGAAAAGAATTTATAAGGCTGATATTCCTCTGCAAAATAAAGAAGCCTCAGAAAAAATCATCCATACCCTGGAGAGATTTCCTGAAATAGAATATGTTTCCGTAATGAGTGCCGAACCTATCGAACCACCTTTGGTAAATGCTTTTGTGGCAACCCCTGATCTGGAAAGCCTGCAGACCTACCTGAATGACAATCCGGGAATCAACGCCAAATATGCATGGTCCCGAGGAATCACAGGACAGAATATCCGTGTGCGGGATGTAGAATATGGTTTCTATAAAACTCACGAGATGCTGTCTAATCAAAACTCCATACAACTGGAACCGGGATATTCTCCGAATGCCGGGCTGGCCAATAATAATTACCGTGATCACGGAACGGCAGTAGTAAGTATTTTAGGTTCTGTAAAAGATAATATTGGTCTTACGGGAGCAGCCTACAATGCTTCTGAAATAAAAGGATATATGGAATGGACAACAGTAGGTTATAACAGAGCTTCTGCCGTCAGCAGATCCATCAATGCTTCTCAGGCGGGCGATATTATTTTATATGAAATGCAGACTGGCGGAAAAGACGGGCAATATTGTCCTGCAGAATATGATAAAGTAATCTGGGATCTTACCAAAGCTGCTACTGATTCAGGAATCATTATTATCGCAGCGGCAGGTAACGGGAATCAGAACCTGGATGACCCTTTTTATGCTACCTATCTTGCAAGAGGAAACAGCGGAGCTATCATTGTAGGAGCAGGATCTCCCAATACAACCCATTCAAAATTAAGTTTCAGTACTTATGGAAACAGAGTGGATGTACAGGGCTGGGGAAGCAGTGTGATGGCAGCAGGTTATGGATCTTATGCGAAATATGACAATGATAATAACAGAACCTATAATTATTTCAGCGGTACCAGTTCTGCTACGCCGGTGGTATCTTCTGCGGCAATTTTGATCCAGTCTTACTATCGTCAGACTACAGGTCAGTACTTAACCCCTTCAGCGATGAAAAACCTTTTAATTTCAACGGGGATTCCTCAGGGAGGAACTGTGACCGGCCAAAAGATCGGGCCTCTTCCCAATGTGAAGAATGCGATTCTTCAGCTGGAAAGTAAATTGGCAACCCCTGTTACAGCTTTACCGGCATTGGAAGTTAAAATCTACCCTAACCCGTCCAGCAGCTCTATCGCTATTCAAAGCAAGGAAAATAAAAAACTGGATGTAGAGATTATTAATCTTCAGGGTCGTACGGTTATCAAAAATTCAGTTTTACCAAATGAAAAAATTGATATTTCACAATTGCCTACAGGTCAGTACATTATTAATATTAATGAAGGACAGAGAAGGGTTGTTGAGAAATTAACAAAACTCTAAAATAAGATTTTATATACATTTTACTTCACATTAAACCCTCTTACAGAATACTGCAAGAGGGTTTTTAGATAGTATTTTTTATGCACTTATTGGGCAGGAACACTGCTGAAATTCAGCGCTACTTTGATGTTCATATCTGAAGAGGTCTGATTTTTCAGCTCGTACACTGTTCTTACTGTTAAACCAGAACTTTTTACAATTTCATCCAGAAATCCGGTATCATTAAGATCAAGATTTAAGCTGGAAGAATTGGTGGAAATATTGGAGCGCGAAGCGATGAGTCTTTCTCCTGTTCCGTTGGATGAAACGTATATTTTCACAGTTTTGAAAGCACTCAGATTTCCTCCTGAAGGAGAAGCTACAGAGATTTTCGCATCAGAAATTCTTACGTCTTTAATCTTTGCATTGTTATTTCCTCCGAACCAGGTCTGTACATTGGTAGCTGTTGCAGTGGAAGAAACTTCTTTATCTGCAGGAACTCCCGTAGACACCAAAACATTCGTTGTGTATGGAAATGTATTCTGAACCAGCGACTGTACGGTTCCGCAACTTACGAGTACAGCTGAAGCGGCCATTGCTGTTAGAACTATATTTTTCATAATTTTTAAATTTTAAACTTAAAGGTTAGTTTGCAGAAATTGTACCAAATTGATTGAATTTTATTCCACCGCTACCGTAAAACTTCCTTTTGTATTTCCGGAAGCCATGTTACTTTTCCCGATAATCAGCCATACTTCACCTTTTCCGGGAGTATCATAGGTGATTTCTCTTCCGAAAGGCCCGTCATAATTTCCGTTTGGAAGTCTGATCTGATTGAACCGGATATTGAAGTCCTTTTCTTTGGTAGAAATTTTTGCTTTGATGGTCGGGCGGTCGTAGTGGGTCAGTTTTAAAATAAAATCCTGATCATCTTTTGTAAATTCTTCTCCAATGGTAAAAGGTAGCTGATTAGCGTCCGCCGTTCTTATGATCTGTCCGTCTTTTTCATTTCTCATTACCCCTTTTCGCAGAACTTCCTTAGTGGCCGGAGCATTGTTAATAATGGAGTCTTTCTTTCTTAATGCTGCAGAATCTGTTTTTACCACAGAATCCGACATTTCTGTTACCACTGCAGAATCTTTCTCCGGAACGTTTGTCACAGCAGGTTCTTTTTTACAGGCAACAATAATCAAAGGAATTAACAATAAGCTTTTTTTCATAATATTTATTTTAAGAATGGATCAACATTATTATGCTGAGCTCATTTAAATGCTAAAACTGTTCCAATCCGGTTAATGATTTGCTTCCCAGCTGCAATTCTTTTTCTTCACTGATGCCCGACCATTTAAATGTAAAGTACATCAAGTTGAGCATAATTCCCATCAAAAGAGTAACACCCCATGTTTTGGTATATTCCATCGGATAAATAAATCTCACTACAATATCAGAGAACAGGCCGAAAGGATCATGAAGTACATCCCAGCTGTTCCATCTCAGAAAACGGCCAAGATAAACTCCAAAGCTGCTCATGAAAAGAAAAAATACAATAATTCCATTGATACTATTTTTTTTCCCGTAATCAGAAAGTCGTTTTTCAATATCATTAAGGCTAATAAATCCGCAGATCAGTCCGGTCCATGCATAAGAAAGAATCACAATGAGATCATACCAGATCGGAATTGAATTTCTTGCTCTGAGATGAAAAAGATCTGTCAGAATGTAGGGAGAATTGGGAAAGAACAAAATCCAGATTATAATAATAAAGACCAGCGAGATTTTACTTCTGATATTAAAAGCAAGAACAAGAGAACTTAATAATAATGGAATCCACGCCAAAAAGAGGTTCCAGTTGAGAAACAAAAACACTTTTGTATCACTGATATAGTATCTGAAAGCAGAAAGACTGAAACAGAACAGAGTCATTAGTATCAACAATACAGTAATTGTAAGTCTTGAGGATTCAAAAAAATTTTTCATACCTTTTATTTTAGGGTCTGATAATACAAAATCTTTGAAAGGAAAGTTTTAGAAGTTTCGTTTTTCACCTTATCCTGTACGGTCTTTTTAAGTTTCTGATCATTTTTTTCATCCGCATATTTCAAAAGTGCTTTTTCACTGAAATTGATGGAAGTTACATGATAGTTGACCGCAAAATCCTTTCGTTTCATGTTCTGGGAAGTAATAAAACCACCCCAGTTGAAGTAACTGCACACAAGGACAGTTCCATAAAAATACCAGATCATAGTGTTAACAAGGAAAATATTTCTTTTCTGCTTTTGAATTTTAATATAAGTCAGAACAAGACCGATCAGTGATAAAAGCAGGAAAGCAAATACACCTAGTCTTTTATAAGTAAATGCATAATAAACAATATACTCATAGTTTTTAAGGGCTGCGGAAATAACAAGAACAGCATTAAGGAAAATCCATATTTTGGCTAATAGTTTCAGTGAACCTGCTTTTGGATCAAAATTAAATCCTGATTTAAAATAAAACATAATCACAAGAATTGCCATGACAATAGACATAATAACGGCGTTTACTCTCTCATGGGTTTCTTCTGAAAGCTGAACAGGTGTTTTTACAGCTTCATAAAACTGTTCATAATTATAGGTAATAATAAAGAATACCAGTAAAACATTTAGCAAGGCAAAAGAAATGATTCCGCTTATTCTCTCTGCATCAAGATCAAGAAAAGAATAAGTAGCCTTGGGAATTCTGGAATCTTTACCAAACTCATTATCCAGGACATGATTGTTTTTGTAGATGAGCTTTTCCACCGCATAGTTCCAGTAATTAAAAGCGATAAAAACCCCTAAAACCGAGAGACAGAATACCTGCCAGATATTAAGATCCAGCTCATAATCTGTAAAAAGAGCAGCAAAATGATCACTTCCTGCAGAGTAAATTCCAAAGAAAACGGAAACCAGCACTAGTGGAATCAAAAAGAAAGCCAATGTATTTTGCCATAATCCTGGAATATTCTTCTTAGGCAGCCATTCATCAAAGCTGAAAAAACGGCAGAATGAAGTACAGCAGTTTACGATAAAAACCGGAATTAAAAAGAGAATCTTCAACCTCTTGTTCTTCGATTTATATCCCAGCAAAAGCAGTGAGCTTACCACCGCAATAAAGGATGGAAAATCTCCGAACCAGGCAAATGCAATACTGGACAGGATACTTGTTCCAAAAAGTGCATGCAATGTTCTTGTTTTATTCTTTTCCGGTGTTTTAAAAAGTGTTAATACGGCATAGACAATTCCAAGAATTCCAAGATTCAGCCCAACATCCTGATCATAAAAGACGATGACAAAGAGAAGGGCTGTAAGAAATATATAATGATGTGTTTTCATGAGGTTAATGATTTAAAGATTGAAAATTTAAAGAATTGAAAGATTTAATGTGGCCAGGTATTGAGATTATCAAAAATTAAGAATAGAGTGAGATAGAGAAAAGTAATAGGAATATTAAGCAGCAATAGAAGAACAGAATTTCCATTTCTTTTCGGAAACATCACTCAGGTATTCCATCAACTCATATAAAGTGATTAACAGATTCACTACAGCCGCAATCACCACATAGTAAAATCCGAGTATCACGAGAAATTCAGCTTTTGTAATCCAAAATAAAAGCAGCAAAGAGGTACCCAGCAAAAAGGAGATTAAAAATGTTTTTTTTCCCAACGGACTGAATTTTATTTTTCCCATCATCTTTAGTTTTTAGTGAAGAACTACCGTTTCTTTCTGTTGAATAAAATCTTTCAAATGTTCATAATTCTGCCATAGCAATTCTTCAAAATCCCAGTGATGAAAGGTTCTCATATTTTGTCCCTTTTTATACGCTTTGATATAAATTTTTACATACTCCGGCAGGATAATTGTTCCTAATACGATTGCAGCCAGTAGATGTGCATTGAGTTTACCGTTACCAAGGAGCAGATACTGCATGGCAATTTCATCTTCAAAGTTGGTTCCACAACCTGTAATCAGGTGGTGAACATCATGATTTTCCATTTTAGGGATCATCGAAAAACCGTGTTTTCTATAAAATTCTCCCAGTTTTCGGCCTAAAGAATCTTCCCGAAATTCCAACAGTTGTTTTTCATTGAACTGCCACTGCCTTTTTTTCTTTTTGAAATATTTTCTGTATAGCTTTTGAGTTTTATCGTACACAAAAAGCAGAAACTGAACACGTATTTTTTTCATAGTGAATTAATTAAAAATAACAAGATTGCATCCTATTATGGTATAAAGTATAGCTATGGGTATATTGATCAGAATTAACCCCGCCGACTGTAAACAGGCTTTACTTGCAGACCGGTCTGCAGCAGCATATATCAACAAAATTGATAGGACAATAATATTGAATACAGTTCCATAGGTAATCAGTAGAAATCCTGAGTCTGCAAACCAATATTCTTTTGTTAGAATGTACCCGAAAAGACAGGTATTTCCGGCTAAAAAGAATAATCCGAATATGAATCTTCCGAAGTATATAATTTTTTGATCTTTCATTATTTCAAGGTTTAATAAATAAAAAAGGTTGATCAGCTTCCAGCAAACGGACTTCCGAAGATTCCTACGGCTAATTCGACCCAAATAAGTACCAGAGCCAGTAATATGAGAATGCAGACTATCATTCTCTGGCTTTGCTTTTTGATTTTATTTCTAACCAGATTGATGAGAAAAGCGGCTGTAAAAAGCAAAGCTCCTGCAATCAGAAAATCGGATCCTGACCAGTTTACTTCTTTAGACACTAGATTTCCAACCAATGGAATACTGAGTACAACCAATGGAAGGGCATAAATTGCGACTGTTTTTTGTTTTTGTGTTATCATTTTATTTAATTTTGTAAAGTACTTTGTAATTCAAAGTTAATTTTCAAAAAAATATAGGACTATCGTCCCAATAATTTTTCAAGTGCATCTAAATGCTCATTAAACGCCTGCCTTCCGCTCTGTGTAACACGATAAGACGTTTTAGGTTTCTTCCCGACAAATTCCTTCTTTACTTCGATATAGCCTGCTTTTTCCAGTGCATTGCTGTGGCTTGCCAAATTTCCATCGGTTATTTCGAGCAGGTTTTTCATTTCGGAAAAATCAACCCAGTCGTTAACCATAAGAACGGACATTATCCCCAGTCTTACACGGCTTTCGAATTCTTTATTGAGCTGATTTATTTTGATCATTTTACTTTATCTTATTTATTCTGAAATAGCCAAAATCTGACTATCTTTCATTTTCTTTACTTCTCTATTAATACAGCCTGAAGCAACTTTACAATTAAAAAATTAATATTAACTTCCATATGTACACCGCTCCAATACTGATAATAAGAGATAACAACATTATCAACAAAGGCCAATAGCCCATAATAGCATTTTTCTTTTCTGAATAAAACTCAGTTGCGTCTACCAGATTGAGTTTTTTATTTACATGTAAGACACTCAATTCTTTCTCTGTTTGAAAAGTTTTTACTTCATTTGTTTGTAAATCAATGACAAAATACTGATTGTCAAATGTTTTTCCAAAAACCTGATTACCCAATTCTTCCATTTTGGCCACTTGTGAAACCAATGTCAGCCCATTTTCGGTATTAATGCTCGCTTGTTCAGGCAAATCAATAAATAACAGCTGATGAGCATTTTTCAAAGGAACATACCAGGCATCACCTATTCCAACATCCACTTTCTTATTTTCTGACACAATGGATAAGCTGATAATTCCTACAATATAGAATGCATAAAATACCACAAAAGGTCCTATAAATGCTAATATCATTTTATTCCTTCTTCTTTCTTTTCCGCTTATAAAATAAGTAAATAAACAACCTACAAAAGCACAGATAAAACCGAAAACTGAGATAGCAAAAAGGTGTATTAATATGACAAAACCAATTCCCATTATTTATACTTCTTATGCATGATCAATCCATACACAATATGCAGAACACCGAAACCAATGGCCCAAAACAGTAATCCCCATCCTAAAAAGAACAAAGAAACAAGTCCTAAAATAATCTCAAGATATCCTAAATACTTTACATCCGTTAATGTATATCGTTCTGCGGCTACCAGAGCCAATCCATAAAAAATAAGCGTTGCCGGAGCAATGAAAACAAAAAGATGATGATAAAGAAGCGCGAGACAAAAGATTCCTCCTGCTGCCAAAGGCACTGCAAAGGTAACCAAAAGTCGCTTTGTTGTAGCATCCCAGATCTTCAAACCTTTCTTTTTGCTTTTATGGGCGGTAAAAATATAACCACTAAGGACAGCTACAACCAAAATTGCAATCCCAATCATCACAAGTTCTTTCACCATGGCAGGCCCAAGAATGTTTCTGTCTCCATCAAAATAACTGATTCCTTCCCTCTGAAAAACGCAGTACACATATACAGCACCGATAATAGCCGTTAAGCCCGCAACAACTCCGGATAAACCACTTAAAGAAATAAATCTGGAGGACCGCTCCATCATAGAACGGATATGGGATAAGTCTTCGTGATAGTTTTTTGAATCCATAAAAAGAACTTTGAATTACAAAGTTATAATTTATTTTCAATCTTCCAAGTTTTTATTTAAAATTCTGGAAATATTTTTTCTGGACACCTCATCGTTTTTGCCAACACGTAGAAATAAAAAAAAGAGAACCCAGCCAAAGCCAGGTTCTCCATAATATATTAAAATTTGTACGTGTTATAATGGATTCTGAACAATTAATGGATTAGCATTGATCTCAGCTCTTGGTATCAGGAATTCCCAACGTAAGTCTGTATTAGCTACTGTCATTAAATTATTGGTCACTACAGAAGAATGATTAGCTCCTGTTCTATCTAAACCTTGGTTTAATCTTTTCAGATCCAAGAATCTGAAGCCTTCACCCCAAAATTCAAGCCTTCTGCTGTTAAGAATTTCAGTGATATAAGCTGCTCCTGTTGTTGTAGCACCACTATAAGAAGGATTTCTGTTTTTTGCAAATACATCAAAAACAGCTTTAGAACCAGCTTCGTTTCCAGATCTAGCCAAAGCTTCTGCTTCAATAAGGTACATTTCTGCAGACCGCATATAAGGAACATCTACTCTACTGTCTGCCTGACTTGCTGCAAGGAATTTCTGACCTGTATAAGGGAATTTAGAATATGTTGAAGGTAAAGCCAGAGCTGTATGCGCTCCTGTTGGATCAAAATTCTTAGTTCTTACATCTGTAGATGGGAATGAAAGGAATAATTTACTGTTAATCGCTTTTGGAGCCTGACGAATATTCGTAGAATTAAAGTTTCTTGACATATACGCTCCAAAGTTTGAAAACGTATCCCCCTGATCTGCTATGATTGTAGCTCCCCACATCCATTCACCATTGCCTGCCAAATTATTAAAGCCTGCAGTGTAAGTCGCATTATCCATCAATGGAAATCCTGTACGAGCGGATTGAGCCGCTGTTATAGCTACAGCATAATTCCCTTGCGTTAATGCTATTCTGGCTCTGAGTCCCAAAATCACTTTATCGTTAAAATGAGATTTCGTAGCTCTTGTACTTCCAAGTCTGGCTGCAGCCTCGTCAAGGTCTTTATTTATCTGAGTATATACTTCTTCTACCGTATTTCTTGCCAGAGGCACTTCACTAGCTACCAATCTGATAGGAACGCCAAGCTGAGTATTGTTCGTACCCGGAACATATCTTTTTCCATAAATCTGAACCAGCATATAATAACAGAGCGCTCTGAATGCATATGCTTCACCAATGGCTGTTTTAATGGTAGATGCATCAGCTGCAGTAGGGGCAGGAACTGAAGGACCATTAGCAATAACCATATTTGCGTTTCTGATCAATGCATAATAAAACTGGTAAGGATAAAGATCATTGGAAGCATTATCATTTACCTGATCCTGCCATCTTACAGCTGAGACATACCAGCCATTTCCTGTAGATGGAAAAACAAGGTCATCTGCTAAAGCATCCATTATAATCATGATTCCGCCCTGGCCATTCTGCCCTTGATCACTTTGTCTGTAGTACATATCTCTATGCATACCATTTACAATAGCCATAAGATTGGCTGCACTTGAATAAGCCGCTTCTTCTGAAGCTGCAGTGGTAGGATCTGTCTCAAGATAATCACTCTGGCATGAAGCCATTCCCGTAAGGACTGAAAGCACAACAGCCCATTTTATATATTGTTTTACGATATTTTTCATTATTAAATTTTTTAAAAAGATACATTAAATCCAATAGTCACTACTCTCGCCGGAGTATATCTATTGGTGGTTGTTCCATTAAAAGCCTGAGCAGGTTCTAATCCTTTTCTTGCCGTTTTACTCCATAAGTTTTCGCCGGAAATAAGGATTCTTAATCCTGAAACCCCAAGCTGAGATAAAGTTTCAGGAGTAAAGCTATAACTTAAAGTAGCTTGTCTGAATGTAAGAAAATCTGAACTTATCAACCACCTTGATGAACCAGCATTCGAACTCGTATACGTTGAAGAGTTCAATGCAGGAATATCTGTGATTTGTCCCGGAGTTGTCCATCTATCCAGAATATCGGTACTTAAAGCTCCTCCCTGTGAGTAACTAGACATCAAAGCAGCATAGTTGGAATCGTACGTTTTTCCACCTAACTGATAGGTAAACATTGCAGATAATGACCATTGTTTATAGGTAATTGTAGTTCCAAAACTTCCGAACAAGTCAGGAATCGCTGTGCCAGAATAGTCATATTTTGCTTTATTGAAATTAGTGGTGACTTTTTGGCCATTCACTGTTCTTATATCAGCAGCTGTTGTATTTACATACGCGTCAGCAACAAGGAATAAAGGAGAACCATCTGCAGGATCCACACCATACCACTGTCTTAGCCAATAATCGTACACTGAATGTCCTACAGAAATCTTTTTAGTTCCGTTAATAATTTCCGTTATTCCATTGGAAAGTTCTGTAATCTGGTTTTTTAGTGTTGATGCATTCGCATTAATATTCCACGTAAAATTTTGGTTTTTAATAATATCAGCATTAACAGTGAATTCAAATCCACGGTTGTACATTGTCCCAACATTTCGGCTAATCGTATTATCAGGAACACCTGCAGAAACAGGAAGAGGGACAGGGAAGATCAGATCTTCAGTTACTCTGTTATAATATTCTACCGACCCTGTAATTCTGTTGTTTAAGAATCCGAAATCAATCCCGACATCGGTTTGTTTGTTAGTCTCCCAGGTAATTGATGGATCTGCTAAAAAACCGAATAAAATCCCAGGTTCCTGAGCATTATTGTACCCTAAAGTATAAGTACTTTTATACATATAATAACTATCTGTTCTATCATTTCCTACTTCACCATATGATCCTCTTAATTTCAATTCACTGATAAGATTAGAATTACTTAAGAACTCTTCTCCTTTCAGTCTCCATCCTGCACCAAGAGACCAGAATGAATCCCACCTTACATCTTTGGCGAATCTGGACGAACCATCCCAGCGGATAGATCCTGAAAGTAAATATTTTGATTTATAATCATAATTCAATCTAGAAAAGACCCCTTCCTTTCTGTAATTGTCTGTACGTGAGGTAAGCGTTGATGGAGTAACAAAGTTAACCAGTTCGTCATTATCATCTACGATCTGACCTTTTTTATATCCATAAAGGTATTCATACATGAATTTGTAGTTTTCATGCCCTAAAAGAAATTCAAAATTATGGTCTCCAAATTTTCTTTTATAATTCAGGAGCTGATTCCAGGTAAAGGTTTGTTCGGTAAAACTAAATTTTTCTGCTGAACCTCCGGGAGCCGCATCACCAATAATCTTATTTCCATAGGTACTTCTTCTGTTATTTCTGATATCATACCCTGCGTTGGTAGACAAAGTAAGATATGGATCTACTTTGATCTCAGCATATGCTCTGGAAATAATATAGTAGTTTTTAGATAGATCTTTATTCAAAAGCGTTTCCTGAATTACATTTCTTCCCGCCGCTGCATCAGCACCTCTGGCACTTCCGGCATCATACACAATATTCCCTGCAGCATCATACAGTGTAGCAAATGTATTTGGATCATGAGCATAAGGGCTGTAGATTGGCCCCATCGTTCTTGTCCATCTGTATGGGTTGATATAAGCAGAATTATTATCCACACCTTCAACAGAATTGTTTCCGTTGGAAGATACCCCACTGATGCTTGTTCCTAGTTTTAACCAGCTTTTTACTTGAGAATCTACTTTTAATCTTGCTGTAAATCTTTCAAAATCTGACTTGATAAGATATCCTGTTTCATTGGTATATCCTACTGAAGAAAAATATGTCGTAGTATTACTTCCACCACTGTAATTCAATTCATAATTCTGTCTGAAACCTGTATTCATCAAAGGTTTCTGCCAGTCTAAATCTGTATATTTAAGTTTAGCATCTGGATTCAAAATACCATTGACAACTAACTGATTATCGGGAACATTAAAAACATTGGTTTTTAAAACTCCGGAAATCAACTGTGCTGTAGCATAAGCATTGGCATCAGCTAAAGTTGTACCGGGTATTGAGGTCATTCTACCATTTCTTATTGACTCCCAGATGAGAGGATAATACTGATGAACGTTCACTCTGTCATATTCCGGGATTGATCTTCCTACCGCTCCGGTACTCATACTAAAGTTGAATGCATCTTTTCCTTTTCTTCCTGACTTTGTGGTAATCAAAACAACACCATTAGCAGCTGCGGAACCATACAAAGAAGTAGAAGCAGCATCTTTCAGAATATTGTAAGATGCAATATCATTGGGATTGATAGCAGCAAGAGAACCGGTATATATAGTCCCGTCTACTACGTATAAAGGATTTGTTGTAATTCCGTAAGAACCTATTCCACGGATCTGAATACTTGGCGAGCTTCCCGGCTGCCCTGTACCCGTACTTACCTTAACACCGGCACTGGCACCGTCCAGCGCCTGCCCGATACTTGTTATCGGACGGTCTGCAAATTGTTTTGCTTTAACTTCTGTATTGGAGCCAACCATTGTTTCTCTTTTCTGGCTTCCATAGGCAACCACCACAATTTCATCAATCTTAGTATCCTGAGGTATGGTGTCACGCTTAGCCTTTTGGGCTTCTACCATGTGGCCTCCTACGAAGAACAGCACAGCAGCACTCAATATTAACTTAATTTTCATATTTAACATATTTTAACAGTATGAATGCAAATATATGTAACAAAAATTAATAAAAAGGCAACAAAAAAGATATTTAAATAAATTAACCACAAATGACTTATACTTTTAATCAATTAATCAATATTAATTAAAAATATAAGTTAAAATTGAGTTAATTTAGTTTTAAAAATATTAAACAGTTATTTAAAATTAGTTAAAACAATAAAAATATTATACTAAAATTATCATTTTATTAGCACAGAAAAACAATTAGATAAAATAATATATGAATAATATAAAAAACACAAAGAAAAATGCTAGATTTCTATTAAAAACATTAGAATCTAAGATTAAGATAGAACACAAAAAATCCGTAAAAACAATGTTTCCCGGATCATATTTAGATAAAATACTTTTTTTTAAAACAATTAAAAAATTACTTCACTCTTAACCTTTCTTTAATAGACTCAATATTTTTCTTTGCAGAATCTTCAAGAATAAGACTGGCGCTCATGTGAATTCTTGCCGGCATCAATTCATTGAAATGATCTGTTCCTTCCCATGAAACTTTTTTAATTAATGCCAATGCATCACTGCTTCTGGATGCTAAAGTCTGTAAAAATTTTTCCAGCTTTTCATCCATTTCTTCAATAGTATCTGAAACAGAATGGTAAATATTATGTTGCTCAGCCCATTCAGCAGATCTGAAATCTGCATCAATGGCCATTGCGGAGAATTGTGACTTACCTATTTTTCTTTCAACATAAGGGCCGATTACAAAAGGTCCGATTCCAAGATTGATTTCTGTAAGTGCCAGAGCCGAGTCTTTAGTAGCAAAACAATAATCTGCCCCGCAGGCAATTCCTACTCCTCCGCCGGTAGTTTTTCCCTGTACTCTTACCACAACAATTTTCCCACAGTTTCTCATTGCATTTAAAACTTTGGCAAAACCTCCGAAAAATTGTGTTGAAGCTTCAAGTTCCTCAATGGCTAAGAGCTCGTCAAAGCTTGCTCCTGCACAGAAAGCCTTCTCACCTGCACTTTTCACTAAAATAGCTTTCACTTCTTCTTTTGCCCCCTCTTCAAGGATAGTTTCTGCCAGTTTTTCCAAAATTGCTCCTGGAAGAGAATTACTTTTAGGTGTTCCGAAACTGATTTCGGCAATATTATTTTTAATTTCTGATGCTACAAATTCGCTCATTTTTATTTTTATTGGATTCTTACAAAAATACGAAATACAGCTCGTTCAGAGAAACTTAAAGGATAAATTTTCTTTTCCGAATCCGCAAAATTCAAGACATTATTACGTAGAAATACGGAGTTTTTAATTTGGTATTTTCTACTCTAGTACCTGCCTTTTATTAATTGTTCCTTTGAACTAAGAAATAATAACCAAAAGGCGGAATCTGAAAAGCCTGTAAAAAGAGTAAGAAATCTAAAAACTAAAAACATATTATCATGGACGAGTACATTGGAATCGTAAAATTATTTGCAGGAAATTTCGCACCTAGAGGCTGGATGTTTTGTGATGGAAGTTTAATAAGCATCTCAAGAAATTCTGCTTTATTTTCTATTTTAGGAACAACTTACGGTGGAGACGGCATCACTACTTTTGCCCTGCCTAACTTAAAAGGACGTATGGCTTTGGGAGCAGGGAATGTAAACTCCGGCGAAAGTTACCCTTTGGGAATCGTATCCGGTACAACACAAAATACTCTTTTATCATCGAACCTCCCAAGCATAGGGGCCGGATTCCAGCTTAAAGTAGCGAATAAAAATGCCAATTCATCTACTCCTACAGCTACCTCAACAATTGCCATTTCAGGAACGCAAGTGGGAAGAGATTTCAATGCAGTACCGAGTTTTGTGAATGATGCCAACCCTGATACAACTATTAATCCGTTAAGTATTTCTTATACAGGGCAAGGCTTACCGTTGAATAATATGCCTCCTTACCTAGGCTTAAATTATATCATTTGTGTTGAAGGTATTTATCCGCCAAGGGATTAATATCCACACCATAACCTAACATTTAAAACCAAATATCATGAAAAGCACTACTTTTTTAGCAATCTGTAGTCTGCTCATTTCAGTTTTTTCATTCGGGCAGACCAGTACAGAACAATTTGAAACGGAATCGCACGGAAGTACCAGCTTCACCGATAATGGAGTCATCTTTAATATCATTTCACATGTAAGTGTTTTTGATATTCAGGGGAATTTCCCGGGAACCGGCTGGAGTGGAACAGCTAATGATAACAGATACATTGATAATTCTAACAATACTCAATCTCCGCCATCATTCAGTATAAAAACCACTTCCAATCTGTTTAAAGTAAACAGATTCTGGATGTATCTTTCTGCATTGAACCTGGATCTTAATGTTGCAGGAACACTTACTGTAACCGGAAAACTAAGTGGCGTAACAAAATTTACCCAAACAAAAACAACCGGATTTGCAACAAGCTTAGGCAGCACGAATGGATATACTTTGATTGATCTTACCAACTTAAATGGTCAGAATTACTCAAATATTGTGATTGACGAGTTACAAATCACAGCAAACGGAGCCTTCCGATATGTAGGCTTCGATGCTTTTACCTCGGTAAAAGACAGCAATCTGGTACTGGGGACTTCGGAAGCTAAAAGCACCAAAAAAGACCTGACTGTTTATCCTAATCCAACCAACGGACCTCTTTCTATTACAACTGAAAAAGCAAGTGAAGCTAAAATCTACAACCTGGATGGTAAAATGCTGAAAACTATTCAAACTCAAAAAGGAAATAATGAGGTTAATATTTCAGAGCTTCCAAAAGGGGTTTATATTATTAAAACAGCAACAGAATCTACCAAAGTTATTAAAAACTAATATCAGGAAATTTTATAAGTTCCATATCTCACAAAGATTCTAATTCATGAATGACAAATCCCTTTTAACGAAGGGATTTTGTCATTTTTTCAGAGCTAAAATATATTTGTCTATATAAAGCTGTTTTTCTTTTGATTTGTACTGCTGGATATATCTTGGATGCTCCAGAACGGTCATCGTCTCAAAGAGTTGGGTTTCTTTGTTTAATTTTGAAATGAATTCGGCATTCTTTTTACCCAGAACAAAAACTTCTGAGGTATCCAGATTAAGGCTGATATGCTTCTTCAAAGATTCGATCATAAAATCTTTGACTGAATTGAAGAGTTCTTTATCATCATAATAGTTGGCATTGAGCCAGCCGTTTTTTGTTTTTCTTACAATAGCCAGCGGAAATGGAGAATTGATATAAATATCTTTATAGAAAAGATCAGCTCCGCCATAGTCATCAATCATGTCATACATAAATACAGAAGAAACTTCATGAGTATGGGCAGATCCCATTTTGATTCCGCAGACACTTTCCAATCTTTTGGTATCGGTAAACGGGACTCCTGTTACTCCAGCTCCATGACGGCTTGGATTGATTCCAATGATAAATTTTCTCCGAGATGAATCATTATAATATTTATGATAAAACTTCTGCATTACCACCAATGTTTCAGGATTTTCCAGATACGGATTCAGAACATCAAAACCTTCAGGTAGATACCCTGTATAGTTCAGGTTTTCATTGAACGTAATAACATGCTCTGCAAAAGTTGTATTCATATTTAGTTTTTAGAAAAAATAAAATTTTCAGGCTCATCATCATCAATATCCTCATCTTCATCTTCTTCACTTAAAGCCAATTCAATATCAATAAATTGAATGTATAAACCACAAACTTCCTCGTTAGTATCATAAGCAAAGTACACAGGATAAGTACCATCGCCAAAACCACTTGCAAACATCGGAATCTGATAGTCGGTACCTGGAACCGTCCAGTTGATCCAGTCTCCTGCTTCTCTCTGATTGTTGGGATAATCTTTATAGCTTTGTGAGAAAAGCTCAGCGAAATAATCATCATAAACATTATTGACATCTATTTTATCTACAAATTGGTCTACAAAAGGAAGCACCTCTTTATCTGTAATACAACCCAAACCTGCATCAACCCCGAAACCAAAAAAATCGTCTGCAGTCACTCCCTCTAACTCTTCAATTCCAACTAAGGCCTCTCTATAAACAACAGGCTTTTCTTTGGTAAATTCAACTTTTACTACAGCATATCTATTACCCCAGTCTTCAGATTTCACTACGGCAATAGTTACAGGAAAATTTCCTTTCGGAGCCTGAATAAAATAAGGCGATTGATTGGCATTCAGAGACACCAGCGGATCTCTTACCACCACTTTTCCGGAAGGAAGAGAAACATTTCCAATTTTCATGGTCTCCATTTCCAGCCCCATAATTTCATCAGAAATAAAATATGTTTCCAGATCTGTAGGACAAACCAGAATATTTTTTACTTCTTCCCATTTTTGCATCCAGCTTTCGTTCATTGCTCTCGATTTTATGATTGAATTTTAAAATTAGTACTTTTTTACAAGAGAAAGAAGAAGCTGAAACTAAGAATATGTTAAAACTTAATCATTCACTTAAATAAATTATCGATCAAAAAGAAACTGAATTATCAT
The DNA here is from genome assembly GCF_059515165.1 of Chryseobacterium sp. CS3K3.1. Lineage (NCBI taxonomy): Bacteria > Pseudomonadati > Bacteroidota > Flavobacteriia > Flavobacteriales > Weeksellaceae > Chryseobacterium > Chryseobacterium sp. CS3K3.1. The sequence goes on from NZ_JCAKRV010000017.1 coordinate 48,218, forward strand.
ATTTCATGATCCCCTTCCTAAGTTTTAATTCATATTATTTTTTTTATTAAATTCGTTTTCAATGAAATAGCAGCTTCACCCAACAAAAACTTTTAACCTATGATCGGAATTATCATTGAGCTTATCATTTCATGGCTTCTCCTTAATTTTATAGCAAAAAAGGATCTTTCTGTTTTAGGATTTAAGCCTACCCCAACAAGGCTGGTTCATTGGAGCATTGGTCTTCTTTTGGCCGCTGCCATTTGCAGCCTTTATCACATCATGACAACTGCATTCATCAATAATGGCTGGATTCTGAATAAGCAACTTACATTATCCGTTTTATTGATGGGTATATGGTGGGTTCTGAAGTCTGTATTGTTTGAAGAATTACTTTTCAGAGGGGCTTTGCTATATCTTGCTATTGAAAAATGGGGAACAACAAAAGCCTGCATTTTATCTGCCGTCTGCTTTGGAGTTTACCACTGGTTTTCCTATAGTGCATTCGGAAATCCTTTTCAAATGGTAATTATTTTTGTAATGACCTCTATTTTTGGGTGGATGCTCGCAGTGTCCTTTGCTAAGACAAAATCTTTGTACCTTCCTATAGGTCTTCACCTGGGCTGGAATTTGTTTAATATTCTGATATTCTCGAACGGACCGCTTGGCAAACAGCTCCTTATAAAAGTTAATGCAAATCATCTGGAAGGAATTCCCTCACTGCTTGTTTTTTTGTTTCAGATATTCGCGTTACCCATTTTAATGTACGGATATTTTAAGCTTAAGAAAAAAATATAAAAAGCTGCCAATTCACGAGGAGTAGCAGCTTTGTGTATTGTTTTAAGTTAAAAAAGTCTAAGAGTCCGCACATATATAACATGCTCTAGCAATATCAGGCCATCTTCCAGGAAGACAACAGCTTCCGGGAGGACAAGGATTAAGGACACAAGACCAGTTTGGTCCGGAACCTTTAAGAGATCTCAACTCATGTCTTGAAAGTTTTTTTAAGTTTTTCATAGTGATTTGTTTTGATGTTCTCTCCTACTCTGTATGCTTTTCGGATTTCGCCTATTAAAATTAGTAATTTTTCAAACAAAAACAAAATAACCAACTGAAATAAAATACATTACAGCCAACCAACATCCTTATCAAGGTTTTAAACGTTGACATGGGTAATTGTCCATTAAAAAATCCCTTTCAATTACTGAAAGGGATTTCAAATTTATATTTTCCTGAATTAAATCAATCCAAATTGCTGGAAGTGGTGGGTAAAATGCTTTTTGTGCATCAGTTCCCACATTTCTTTATTCAGTTTTCCGAAAACGTAATTCATGTGCTCTGCCTGTGGATTTTCCTTGTAGTAGATTACAAATTTCTTCAGGTTATCCATGAATGATAATTTTGCGGCTTCCAGATTTTTATGTTTGGGTTCCGGAAGTGAGCCATCCTGAGGAAGGAATGGAGCTGTGAATTCTTTCGGCATTGCTCTGTGATTGTAAAGAGAATCCTGCCATTTTTCAAGATTTTCTTCAGGAGTGAAACATTTTTCTGCTTCGGGTTCTCCAAAACTCACCAATACCGCTTGCTCTAAATGCTCAATCATCTGCTGCGGAGACATTTTTCCCCAAAGCGCAGGAGTACTTTCCGTTAATCCATTCAATATTTTCTGAATATTTTTTACATTCAGATCGATGAAAGGAGATTGTTTTGCTACCAATGTCAGGATCGTTGCTACACATACAATCTCATCTCTTTGGTTTACAACCTCAACCAGCCATTTTACAACACCGGAAGGGATATTTCTTCCTTTTACTCCTCTGTTGATTTTTTCTTTTGCTGTTAAATAAACCGTGATGGTATCTCCGGCGTATACAGGTTTGAAGAAGCTGCAGTCTTCCAATCCGTAATTAGCAATTACAGGTCCTTTTTTACCTGAAACAAATAATCCTGCTGCTGCTGAAAGGATAAAATATCCATGAGCAACCGTCTTATCGAAAATAGTGCCTGTTAAACTTGTTGCATCTGTATGGGCATAGAAATGGTCCCATGAAACATTGGAGAAATTAACGATATCGGCATCAGTAACAGTTCTTCCTGCTGTTTCCAAAGAGTCTCCTACTTCCACTTCCTCAAAATATTTCTGGAAAGGATGTTTGTCTGAGAATTTTTTCTCTGCTCCCTGCTGATAAATCTTAGTGATTGCTTTCAGAACATCCGGTGATCCCTGAATAGCTGTTTTCTGTAAGAAGAAATGAAGACCACTTAATCCGCCCATTTCTTCACCACCTCCCGCTCTACCAGGACCTCCGTGCATCAGTGTCGGAAGTGGAGAACCATGACCTGTGCTTTCTTTAGCATTATCTCTGTTCAATACAAAGATTCTTCCGTGCTGAGAGGCCATTTTCCACGAAGTTTCGGCGATAAAGTTTTCGTCATGAGAAACGATAGATCCTACCAGACTTCCTTTTCCTCTTTTTGCCAGTGCAGCAGCTTCTTCAGCATCTTTATACGGCATTAATGTAGATACCGGTCCGAAAGCTTCTACATCGTGAGAGATATTTTTTTCAAAAGGTTTGTCGTTCAGGAATAGTTTTGGACTCATAAATGCTCCATTTTCATAATTAGCATCTACCAGTTCGTGTTTTCCGTCATAGACAAGTTCTGTTTCTGATTTTAATAGATTTACTTTTCTCAGAACTTCTTCATACTGCTGTCTTCCCACCAAAGATCCCATTTTGGTTTCTCTGCTTAATGGGTTTCCGATTTTTGTCTGATCTAAAGCTTTAGACAAAGCATTCTGAACATCACCGATTAAATGCTCAGGAACGATGATTCTTCTGATCGCAGTACATTTCTGTCCTGCTTTTGTCGTCATTTCGTTACGAACTTCTTTGATAAACAGATCGAATTCAGGTGTTCCCGGTTTTGCTTCCAATCCAAGAATTGAACAGTTCAGGGAATCTGCTTCCATGTTGAAACGAACGGCATTTCCTGCGATAGAAGGAAGTGATTTTAATTTTCTTCCTGTAGTTGCTGAACCTGTAAACAATACAGAATCTCCGTCCTGAACATAGTCTAAAATATTTCCCGGCTCTCCACATACTAACTGAACAGCTCCTTCAGGCAAGACTCCACTTTCAATCATATCCTGGAACACTGCATTGGTAAGGTAAGATCCGAAAGAAGATGGTTTTACAATAGAAGGGACACCTGCCAGCAAGGAAGTGGATAATTTTTCCAACATACCCCACACCGGAAAGTTATAAGCATTTATCTGTACAGAAACACCTTCACTTGGTGTTAAGATATGCGTTCCTAAGAAAGTTCCGTTAGCAGAAATCTTCTGAGTGTCACCATCTACCCAAAATGAAGTATTAGGTAGCATTCTTTTTGCCAATCCGGAATAAGTAAAGAAAGTTCCGAAACCTCCTTCAATATCTACCCAGGAATCTACGTGGGTAGCTCCTGTTTTGTATGATAAATCGTAGTATTTTTTCTTTCTTTCCAGTAAGTAAAGTGCTACTTTTTTCAACATTTCTCCACGGTCGTAGAAAGTCATTGAAGAAAGGTTTTTATATCCTACGGTTCTTCCGTAGTCAAGAGCCTGTTCAAAATTAAGCCCTTCTGTATCGGAAACAGCTACCTGTTCTCCTGTAACGGCATTGTACAAAGGAATTCCGTTTCCGGTACCTTCTACCCATTGTCCGTAGATATAGTTTTTTAACTTTTCCATAAAATATTTAATTTATAAATGTAGAAGTGTAACAGTTTACCAATAATTGTTTGCTGTGGATTTATTGTTACATTTTTACAGTGGTATATTGTTACATTTATTTTTATTTCGGTTCCTGATAGGGAAACATTTTCACCAATCCTTCATATAAACTTCTGTGAAGAATGGTTGCGTGATTGTCTGTTTCCATCATTTTATATTCCAATGTCCAGTTTTTCTTTCCTGCTTTTTTCAAAACATCATAGAAAGCTTCTGCGTCTTTTACCATCACCGGATGTTCACCTTTCCCTACAGAAACATAAACGAATTTTTTAGTATCCGCAGATTTTGAAAGCAGTTGTGGAGCCTGTTTTAAAAGACTTTCGTCATCCCACCACAAACTTGGGCTGATGATAAAATAGTTATTGAACATTTCCGGCTTTTTTAAAAGGATTTCTGTTGCCAAAAGTCCTCCCAAAGACTGACCGAAAAGGTATTTATCTGTAGTTTTGAACTGGCTTTCCACGTAAGGTTTTAATTCTTTTTCAACGAATGCAATAAACTTATCAGAATGTCCTGTTGTAGGATAGTCTTTCTGTAAGTCTTTTAAATCCGTATGAAAGGTAAAATCTCTTTTTCGGTCTACATTAGCAACTCCCACCACAATGGTTTCCGGCATGGAATACATCTGATTAAAGAATTGTACTAGTCCTGTAACGTGAATAAAATCTTCGTTCATACTTCCATCCAATAAATAGATCACCGGGTATGATTTTGTTTTATCATATCCCTGTGGAAGATAAATATTCAGCGTTCTGTCTTCATTTAAGGTTTTAGACTTAATGGTCCTTACTTCTCCTATTGTAAGCGGTTTTGTAGCAACAGTCTGTGCTGATAACGTACACCCCACCGCAAACATTATGCTGCATGCAAACGCAATTTTTTTAATCATATTTATTTTTGTTAAACCTAACGGGTTTTAGAAACCCGTTAGGTTTGATTATTAGCAATTATTCAAAATTTAAAAAATTATATTCAATAGTCGACTTATGATAATCTCTAAAAACTTCTACCGAATCAAAATACTGCATGATCTCCTTTCTATTCAACTTACTTTCTTTTTCAGGATTCAAATATGAATTATACGAAGAATGCTTCCATTGATCAATTTTATTTACAAATCCGTGATTAACCGGATTATTATGGATATAATGGAGAACCTTCAATAAATATTTCTCATCAGATATTTTCTTTCGTTTTACCACATTCAGAAAAAGAGCACCTTTTCTATTATATTTTTTGTTGTAAGCTTTAGCATAAGCATTCAATAAATTACCAAAATGCTTCATTAAAAACTGATGTTCATTTTCACTATTCACATCATCAAAATTCTTAAATCTTAACAACAAATGAAAATGATTAGGTAACAGACAGTAAGCATAAATATCAGCGACCTGAAGAATATATTTTTCTATCTTTTCCAGAAAAAATTGATAATTTGAGGGTTCACGAAAAATAACTTCAGTCCCATTTACATGAGAGAAAATGTGATAGGTGCCTTCAAATTCAAAATTTTCTGTATTAATCATTCTTTTTAAATCTGGTATTAAAATTTTTAAACCTAACGGGTTTTAGAAACCCGTTAGGTTTGATTATTAGCAATTATTCAAAATAAGTTATACTTTTATTTTATATCATCCCAGATACTGTAATCCACAACTTTGGTTGGGATCTGCTGAACATATTCTGTAAACGGTTCGCAAGGAAGAATAGCTTCTTTTCCTTCTCTTGCCAGCTCCTGATATAATTTTGTTCCTTCTGTTTTCCAGTGAATCATTTCATCAGAAACATCACGGATAATTTTTGCAGGACTTCCTACCACCAGTTTTCTTGGTTCACATCTGAAATTAGCCGGTACAAAAGCCAATGCTCCTACAATACTTTCATCACCAATATAAGCTTTGTCCATTACAACGGAATTCATTCCAATCAGACAGTTTTTTCCGATATGTCCTGAGTGAATAATTGCACCATGTCCGATATGTGCTGATTCTTCCAGGATCGTTTCTATATTCGGGAAAACATGAAGGGTACAGTTTTCCTGTACATTGGCTCCGTCTTTAATAATAATTTTCCCCCAGTCACCGCGAATGACCGCATTGGGACCAATATATACTTCCTCACCTATTTCAACATTCCCGATAATGACTGCCTGCGGATGAATGTAGGCAGAGGGCTTTATAATGGGACGAATCCCGTGGTATGAGTAGATGTTCATAGAATTTTAATTTAATATACCAATTTAGCAATATAACAGTCTAGCAATAGATTCAATATTGTTACCATTGATAACTGTTATATTGTTACATTATTTAAAAAGCTATACTTTTTCAATGACCATTGCATATCCTTGTCCGACACCGATACAAAGGGTACACAATGCATACTTTTTATCCTGCTTCTGAAGTTCCATTGCTGCAGAACCTACGATTCTGGCCCCGGAAACTCCAAGTGGGTGGCCGAGGGCAATAGCACCTCCGTTCGGGTTTATTCTTGCATCATCATCTTTTAACCCTAAGCTTCGGGTTACAGCCAATGCCTGTGCTGCAAATGCTTCGTTTAATTCGATGATATCCATATCTTCCAGGGAAAGGTTTAATCTTTTCAATAACTTTTGGGTAGCTTCTACAGGTCCGATTCCCATAATTCTTGGCTCAACACCAGCTACGGAAGATCCTAAAATTTTTGCCTTTGGTTTTAAACCATATTTTTTCACCGCATCTTCACTTGCTAAAATCAAAGCAGCGGCTCCGTCATTCATTCCTGAGGCGTTTCCGGCAGTTACCGTTCCTTCTTTTCTGAAAGCGGGACGAAGTTTGGCCAATCCTTCCATCGATGAAGTTGGTTTAATAAATTCATCTTTTTCAAAAACGACTGGATCACCTTTTCTCTGAGGAATTTCAACTTTTACAATTTCTTCTGCCAGTCTTCCGCTTTCCTGAGCTTTTGTCGCTTTCTGCTGAGACCAAAGGGCAAATTTATCCTGATCTTCTCTGTTGATCTTGTGGATATCTGCTAAGTTTTCTGCAGTTTCCCCCATTCCGTCAACCCCGTACATTTCTTTCATTTTAGGATTGATGAAACGCCAACCGAAAGTAGTATCAAACATCTGACTGTCTCTTCCGAAGGCAGTACTTGGTTTTGACATCACGTAAGGCGAACGGGTCATATGCTCTACTCCTCCTGCAATATAAATTTCCCCTTCTCCAGCAGCAATGGAACGGAATGCATTGGCTACCGCAGACATTCCTGAGGCACATAGTCTGTTGACAGTTTCTCCACCGATTTTATAAGGAAGGCCAGCCAGTAAAAGTCCCATTCTGGCAACATTTCTATTATCCTCACCCGCCTGATTGGCGCATCCGAAAATAACATCTTCAATTTCCTCAACAGGAACTTCAGGGTTTCTTGCTACTACTTCTTTAATAACAATAGCAGCCAGGTCATCGGCTCTTACTTCTGATAATCCTCCCTGTAGTTTTGAGATGGGAGTTCTGACATAGTCTATGATGTATACGTTGTTCATTTTTATTTGCTTTAGGTTTTAAGTTATATGCAGTAGGCTCTGTCAGCTTCAAAAAAGCTTACTGCCTATTGCTCCAAGCTTACTGCTTATTATAATTCTGTTACTTTTTTCCCTATTTTGTAAACTGTTCCTACAAATTTTGCAATCAGTTCTTTGTTTTGATTGGTAATATGAATGTCATAAACAGCTGTTTTTCTCGTATCATTTACCAAGATACTTTCTGCTCTGAAAACATCACCTTCTTTTCCGGCTTTGGTAAAATTGATGATACAGTTCAATGCTACGGCAGCATCTCCGGTATTGTTGGAAGAAAATGCCAGCGCAGAGTCTGCAAAAGCAAAGGTAACTCCCCCATGAACTGTTTTCAGTCCGTTCAGCATATCCTTCTTGATTGGCATTTCTATTAAACAGTAATTTTCTTTTACTTCAATCATCTTGATATTCATCCACTGGGAAAAATAATCCTGATTGAACATATAATCTGCTACTTGTCTTGGATTCATTTCTATTAATTATATGTTTGTTATTTCCTCATACAGCTCATCGGATAATCTGTCATAAACGTTCATTGTTTTACCCAGAATGATCTGCCCGTATGAAAGATTTTCTGAATCTGATGAATTTTCAGAGGGATAGGATGCGTTTAAATCAATTCCATTTTCGTTGGCTAATCTTTTGATCAGCTCTTTATATTTTTCATTAAACTTTCCCAGTAACTCAAGTCTTTCCTGCTCGTCAACAGAGGATGCTTCCTGAGTTAAATACTGTTTCTCAATTAGAAGCCTGGTTTCCAGCTCTGCCCTGAATTCATCTATATTCATTATTTTTTTAAATGTAGCAATTTAACAATCTATCAGTTTAGCAATGTTTATAAAATGATTGTTCTATTGATAAACTGATACATTGGTATATTTTATAATTTACGAAGTAAAGGGCTTTGTCTGTATCTTTCTTCCTGATATTCCTCGTAAAGATTCTGAAGGGTTTCGGAGATTTTTGCATACCCGATTTCTTTACCCCAGCTTAATAAACCTTTCGGATAGTTGACGCCTTTTTGCATTGCCAGTTCGATATCTTCGTCATTGGCAACTCCTAATCTTTTGGCTTCAACAGCTTCATTGATCAGCATTGAAATGATTCTTAAAAAGATCTGCTGGTATAAAGCATCGTCTTTCTGAGCAACAGGTTTTTCTGCTCCTTCACTGTAATCGTAGAAACCTTTTCCTGTTTTTCTGCCGTGAAGTTTGGCTTCAGACATTCTTTGCTGTAATAAAGACGGTTTGTATTTCGGATCGTAGAAATAATCTTTGTACACAGTAGTTGTTACTGCAAAATTCACATCAACTCCGATAAGATCCATCAGTTCGAAAGGTCCCATTTTGAAATTCCCCAACGTTTTCATGGCCTCATCCACCTGTTCCGGTGTAGCGATATTTTCTTCAACAATCCTAAGGGCTTCCCCATAGTAAGGTCTGGCAATTCTGTTGACGATAAACCCGGGAATATCTTTGGCAATAACAGGAGTCTTCCCCCATTCTTTCATGAGGTTGTAGATTTTTTCTGCTAATGTTTTTTCTGTTAATAAGGATGGAATAACTTCCACTAAAGGCATCAATGGAGCCGGATTGAAAAAGTGAATTCCGATGAAACGTTCCGGCTTCTTGAGTTCTGCACCAAGAGAGGTGATAGAAATAGATGAGGTATTGGAACTAAGAATACAGCTTTCTGAAACATAATTTTCAAGTTCTGTAAACACCTTGGTTTTGATTTCCTTGTTTTCGATAATGGCTTCTATAATCAGCTCACAATCTTTGAAATCTTTCAATTCTGTAGCAATGGAAATATTAGCTAAAATTTCAGTCATTTTCTCTGCCGAAATTTTTTGTTTATCAACCAATTTGGTCAAGGTCTTTTCCAAACCTACCGTTGCCGTTTCTACTTGTTTTGCATTGGCATCGTAAACCCATACTTTGCATCCGTTCGTGGCGGCTACTTGTGCAATGCCGATTCCCATGGTTCCGGCACCGATAATTCCTACATATTTCATAATGTAACAGTGTATCAATGTAACAATGTAACAATCATTGTCATGCTGAGCTTGTCGAAGCATCTCATTGATAAACTGCTACATTGGTACATTGTTATATTAGTTCTTATTTTCCTTTATAATTAGGTTTTCTTTTTTGTAAAAAGGCGTTTACACCTTCGATGAAGTCTTCTGTTTCTGCAGCTTCCTGCTGAAGATCACCTTCCAGCTCAAGCTGTTCTTTCAATGTGTTGTTATAAGAATTGGCAAATGCTTTTTTCGTAAGCTTGATGGCTGCTGTCGGCATGTTTGCCATTCTTTCAAGAATTTCCATAGATTTCGGAACAAATTCTTCTTCACTGAAAACTTCTGCTACCAGACCATAAGATTTAGATTCTTCTGCAGATAATTTTTTACCTGTAAATGCTAGATAATTGGCCAATTGTCTACCTAAAAGCTTCGGTAAGAAGTAAGTTCCTCCGGTATCAGGAATCAAACCGATATTTGAAAATGCCTGAGCAAAATATGCTTTCTCGTTCGCTAAAACGAAGTCAGAGATTAAAGCCAGCATTGCTCCAGCTCCTACTGCAGGACCGTTTACCAAAGCAATAACCGGTTTTTTGCAACGGGTAACTTCCATTACTAATGGATTGTAATAGTCTACCACAATTTTTCTGATGATATCATGATCATGGTGTTCTTTTCCTACTACAAAAGCTTCGTCCAGATTCTGACCTGAGCAGAATGCTCTTCCCCTTCCGGAAATAGCAACACATCTTACGGTTTCATCTTCGCTGCATTCTTTTACAAAATCTCTAAGATCAGATAACGCCGGTTTTGTAAGGGCATTCATCGTGTCCGGTTGATTAAGATATGCGATTTTCAGCTTTCCCTCAAAATGCGTTTCAATATCAAGTTGTGTATACATAGTTTTTATTAATTTATTATTTAACAACGCACTAATTTAACAATATAAATCAATGTAACGGTCTAATAATTTAACATTCTAACAATTCCTTCGTTATGCTTTGCATAGCCGTAAAATTTGTTGTGTATGGATTGATTATTCATCAATGACATTTAAAATAATCAAATGGCTCCAGACAGTCTAAGCATTGATAAGAGGCCTTACACAAAGTTGACCCGAATCTGCTGATCTGCTTGGTATGCTCAGAACCACAGCGCGGACATTTTTTCGGTTTGCCGATGTGGTGTTCGTCTGCTCCTTTTTCAGGAGGTGTAATTCCGTAAGCACGGAGTTTTTCTCTCGCTTCATCCGTTAGCCAGTCTGTTGTCCAGATCGGAAACATCTTGGTGACTACTTTTGCATCCCATCCGTTTTCTTTCATCATTTTAATAATGTCTTCCTCAATGGTAAACATGGCAGGACAGGCGGAATAAGTAGGAGTAATAATCACTTCACAGGTATTTTCGCCCGTAATCTGTGCATCTCTTACAATTCCTAATTCCACAATATCAATGACTGGAATTTCCGGATCAGGAATGGTTTTTAATAAATCTAAAAGCTGATTCATATTTTATTTTTCATCAGAATCAAGGATTATTTTCATTGTTTTCTGATAATCTAAATTATCTGTTATGCCGTTGTGATATTGATCTTTTAAAATAATCAGGCTATCTCCTTTTTTAAAATTATTTTTAAGTTTTAAAGATGCTTTATAGTTAATAACCTCATCTTTATTACCATGAAAAATAACTACTGCCGATGCAACGGCTTTTAAATATTTACTGGTCTCAAAATTATATTTCAGTAAAAATCTCGGAAGAAATGAAAATTTCTGGCTCATTTCATCTTCTATACTGTAATAAGGTGCCTGTAAAATAAGCAGTTTTGCATGATGCTCTGAAGCTAATTTTGCAGCTAAGCCTGTTCCTACAGAATATCCCAAAATAATAATTCTATTCTCAGGATATCGTTTTAAAAGCTCTTTGTAAGCATTCTCAACATCCGAAAAAAGCTGGTCTTTACTGTTAATTTTATCTTCACTTTTTCCGTATCCTCTGTAATCAAGTATAAACGTATCATAGTTCATACTTCGATATAATGGAGCTACTTCTCCCCAGCCTTTTATTGACCCTCCGTTTCCATGAAGATAAAAGATGACTCCTTTTGGGTTTTGTGCTTTAAATAATACAGCATTTAAATTCTTATTATCTTTTGTTCTGATCGTTACTTCTTCAAAATCATTATCAAATTTAAATTTGTAATTTTCCGGTAGTTTTTCCGGATAAAAAATAATTTTCTCCTGATAGAAATAAAGACCAATACATAATATCATATAGACCGCAAGAAAAAAAGCCAATATTCCCAGAAGCAATTTCTTCATGACTTCTTACCATGTACACCCCGGATATGCTCTCTGCATATACTGAAGCTCACAAAGGATATATCCGAAATACTCTGTATGGTATCCTGTTCTTGATTTTGGCTGCATGAAAGGATTTTCCGGATATTCTAAACCAAAATCTGCAAAATCTTTCTTGGTAATCGCAAGAAATTCTTCATAAAGCGCATCTGAATTGGGAGCAATATTCAAGGCAACAAGATCATCTTCACCTTCTGTTTTAGCAAAAAGACCTTTCGTATATTCCCAGATATTTTCTATAGCTTTTACCAGACGGGACTTACTTTCTTCTGTTCCCTGAGCAAAGATTTTCATCCATGATGCAGCATGAGTATAGTGATATCTTACTTCTTTCAATGATTTTTGAGCAATGGCAGCCAGTTCTTCATTAGCAGAGTTTGATAATGCTTCATACATCAGTTTCTGATATACGGACAATACATATACTTTAAGAATAGTCTGCGCATAATCTTCGTTGGGAAGTTCTACCCAATGGGCATTCACATATTCATGCTCATATCTTAAAAATGCGATATCATCTTCACTTTTACCGTTATCAATCACTCTCGAAGCATAAACGTAAAAGTTATTCGCTTGTCCCAGTTCATCCAACGCAATATTCGTCAATGCAATATCTTCCTCTAAGTAAGGACCTTCACCGCACCACGCAGACAAACGCTGTCCCATAATGAAACTGTCGTCTGCTAGTTTTAATAAATAATTATATAATGGGTTCATTGTTTTATCAATTTGAAGACAGATAGATGATAGATGGATAGAAAATAGACAAGTAAACCTTAAGGTCTTTTATCTATCTGTCTATTATCTCAAAAGTCTTATTACATATTTTTTACGTCGTTAGGAATCTCGTAGAAAGTTGGATGACGGTATAGTTTATCATCAGCCGGATCAAAGAAAGCTTCTTTATCCACGCCTTCCGAAGTCACAATATATTTACTTGGAACAACCCAAACAGAGGTTCCTTCTTTTCTTCTTGTATAAACGTCTCTTGCGTTCTGCAAAGCCATTTCTGCTGTTGGTGCCTGTACAATTCCAACGTGTTTGTGAGATAATCCCGGTTTAGTCTGAATAAACACTTCCCACATATCTAAATTTGCCATAGTCAAATTAATTTAACAATGTATCAATGTACCAGTTTAACAATGAAATGCTTCGACAAGCTCAGCATGACAATGATTGTTACATTTCTACATTGGTATATTGTTACATTATTATATTACTTCTTTTTGTTGTTTTTCTGCAAAAGCCGCCGCAGCTTCTTTTACCCAAGCATTCTCTCTTTGCGCTTTTCTCTTCGTTTCGATACGCTTTTTGTTACAAGGTCCGTTTCCTTTTAAGATTTCCATGAATTCATCCCAGGGAAGTTCTCCGAAATCATAATGCTGTCTTTCCTCGTTCCATTTCAGATCTTTATCCGGAATAGTTAATCCAAGGAACTCAGCCTGAGAAACAGTAACATCGATAAATCTCTGACGAAGACTGTCGTTACTTTCTCTTTTTACTCTGTAGTTCATAGAGATTTTAGAGTTGGGTGAACTGTCATCATTAGGTCCGAACATCATCAGAGCTGGCCACCAGAAACGGTTTAACGAAGCCTGAGCCATTTCTTTCTGTTGTTTTGTTCCACGGCACAATGCCATAAGAATTTCATATCCTTGTCTTTGGTGGAAAGATTCTTCCTTACAGATTTTCACCATCGCTCTTGAATAAGGACCGTAAGAATTCCCCATCAGCATTACCTGGTTCATAATAGCCGCACCATCTACTAACCAACCGATGGCACCGATATCTGCCCAGCTTAGGGTAGGATAGTTGAAAATACTTGAATATTTTGCTTTTCCTTCAAGCATATCATCATAAGTAGCATCTCTGTCTGCTCTGATGCTTCCGTCTCCTAACGTTTCAGTAGCAGAATAAAGATACAGGCCGTGACCAGCCTCATCCTGAACTTTCGCTAAAAGCGCCATTTTTCTTCTCAATGAAGGTGCTCTGGAAATCCAGTTGGCTTCCGGCAGCATTCCTACAATTTCGGAATGGGCATGCTGTGAAATCTGACGAACCAATAATTTTCTGTAATCATCAGGCATTACATCTTTTGGTTCTACTTTATTTTCTTCGTGAACGTATTGAACAAATTTTTCTAAGTCCATAATTTTTTCAATTTAACAATGTATTAGTCCAGCAATATACCAATGATTGTTATATTGGTAAATTGTTATATTGTTACATTAATTTTTAAACATCATAATTAAGCATCACCACATTCGTTGTAGGGTGACATTGGCAGGTAAGAACATAGCCTCTGGCTACTTCTTCTTCGGTAAGCGCATAGTTTTTCTCCATGAAAACTTCTCCTTCCAGAACTTGTGCTTTACACGTACAACAAACACCTCCTTTACATGCAAAAGGTACAGGAAGATTGTCTTTCAATGCTTTATCTAAGATACTCTCTTTTTTAGAATTAAGATGGAACGAATATTCATCATCATCAATGATGACCGTTACCATACTTTCAATATTGGCAATCGCCTTGAATTCATCACTCATTTCCTCCGTATTTTCTTCATCCGGAGCAGTGAAATATTCAAATAATACCTGAATAGCAGGTACTTTTTTATCTTTTTTCAGATAATCTGCAATCCCTTTGATCATTTCTGACGGACCACAAATAAAGTAAGTAGCTTCTTTTACATCAATATCTGTATATCTTTCAAACAGCTGTTCTAATTTTTCTGATGAAATCCTTCCTTCAAAAACCGGATCTTCATGTTTCTCACGGCTTACTAAATAAACCACTTTAAGCCTGCCATTGAAGTGTTCAACCAGTTTATCGATCTCTGCTTTTCTTAAAACATGATTCATGCTTCTGTTACTGTAGAACAGATAAGCATTACTGTTAGGTTCCTGATAAAGACTTTCTTTAATATTGGATAATACAGGTGTAATTCCGCTACCTGCAGCCAAACCAACGTAAGTTTTTACATTGCTTGGATGATAAGAGGTATTAAAACCACCCATAGGAGGCATTACTTCCAGTACTTCATCCATATGAAGATGCTCATTGAAATAGCCAGATACCTTTCCACCCTCCAACAATTTCACCAATACTTCCAGCGTATTGCCTTTTTCACTTGGAGCGTTACAAATAGAGTAAGAACGTCTTTCCTCATTTCCGTTGATCATCATTCGGAAATTCAGATACTGTCCCTGTTTAAACCTGAACTTGTCTTTCAGTTCTTCAGGGATTTCTACCGCCACATTCACTGCTTCGGAAGTATCTTTCTGAACTTTAACTGTTTTAAGTTTATAAAATGAATTCATTATTTTTAGTATTCTTTTTTCAAATTGAGCTACTTCATTGAAACAGCCAATATATCTACTTTTAGATTCCTTTTCCTAATTTCGCTATTTCCCCCTGTGAGACTGCCAATACCGATTTCATACTCTCCTCAATTCTGCAGATAATATCTTCCCTCGGACCGTTTTTCCAATCACTACCGGAATAGAACTTCTCTAAAGCAGTCGCCATTGATTCCTCATCATCAAAAGAGCGAATCAAATAATAACAGTCTGAATCATGAAGAGAGTTTCCATAAGAAACTACATCAATTCCATTATGAATGTGCAAAGGGACGCTGATTTCCTTCATAATCTGATGAAATTCTTCTCCTGTACCTTTCTTTAAAGTATACTGTAAAATTTCTATAATTTTATTTTCCATAATGTTGAGTCAATATTTACAGCATTCTTTACCGGCTCTCCTGGAGTTTTATTTCTTCAGAATCCTGTTAATTTTTCCACCTTCGCACTTCGGCAGACTATCCTGAGCATGAACTTTCACTTTTGTTGTAATCCCTACCCTCTTTTTTATTTCGTTTTCAATGTTTTTCCCAAAGTTTCCGACAAAATTAAAATAATCATCGGTATTGGCTTCCATTTTCTGAGACTTTACCAATTCATCATCTATTTCAACGTCAATATCCAAAGCAATACACATGTGCTCTTTTTCTACAGGTGTTAAATAGTAATTGGGAACCACTCCTTTCACATAAGAAAAAGCATCTTCAATCTGGCTTGGGTATACGTTTACTCCTCTTACGATGAGCATATCATCTGCTCTGCCTACAATCGGTTTCATCTTCACCATGGTTCTTTTGGCATTTTCATCGTAGTAAAGGCTTGTAATGTCATTCGTCCAGTAACGTAAAAGCGGCATTGCTTTTTTTGTTAAAGTAGTAATCACTAAAACCCCTTCTTCTCCAAAAGGAACCGGCTGTTTCGTAACAGGATCTAAAATCTCGGGATAAAAATGATCTTCCCAGATATAAGCTCCTCCCTTCTCTTCGAAATCCTCCATAGAAACTCCAGGACCGATAATTTCGCTTAATCCATAGATATTGGTTGCATGAACGCCTAATCTTTCTTCAATGTGGCCTCTGATAATCTCCGTCCATGGCTCTGAACCTAATACGGCATATTTAAGACTGATTTCATCTGCTGATATTCCTCTTTTTGCAAATTCATCTGCAATCGTTAAAGCATATGAAGGAGAACAGCAGATGACTTCCGGTTTAAAATCTACAATAAGATCTACCTGTCTTGCCGTCATTCCCCCTGAAATGGGAAGAACACTCATTCCCAGCATTTCGGCTCCGTAATGAAGACCTAATCCTCCTGTAAAAATCCCATAACCATAGGCATTATGTAACTGCATTCCTGTTCTTGCTCCTGCAGCATGTAAAGATCTTGCCACCACTTCACTGAAAAGGTCTACATCTTCTTTTGTATATCCTACCACAGTCGGTTTTCCTGTCGTTCCGCTTGAGCAGTGAATCCGCTGAAGCTCATTTTTAGGAACCGTAAATAATCCGAACGGATAGTTATCTCTTAAATCCTGCTTGTAAGTAATAGGAAGTTTCGTGATATCCTCAATCGACCTTATATCCTGAGGGGATATTTGAAGTTCATCAAATTTCTTTTTATAAAATTCCGACTTCTCTTCCAAATAGCTGATCAGGCTGATCAACCGGTCGGATTGAAGCTGTCTCAACTGACCCAGCTCCAGATATTCAACTGAAAAATCCATAAAACTAACTAACATTTGTTAGGTGTAAATTTAAAAAGATTTCGGAAGCTGGCAAAATTTTTATGACTTTTGTCATATTTTGAATGATTCTAAATAAGAAAAGTGCTTAAAATTATGTCCAATGTCATTCTGAGCGGAACGAAGTGTAGAGAAGAATCTTTTAAAAATCTAACAGTCTGTCACGAGATTCTTCCTTCGTCAGAGATCGAAGATTCGACGGAGTCAACGACAAACGGAGTGCTTATTTTTTCTGGTTTCCAAGCAGGCCGAAAAGAATTTTTTCTCTGATTTCTTCGGTAATTTCATCCGTAGAATCACTGCTTCTTTTGAACCAGAAATAGGAATTATTTAAAGTATGAAGGATAAATCTGGTGGTAAATGATGGTGATTTCAGTTCCCAGTTTTCAGCTTTATAGATCTCGGAAATCAGTTCTTCAACCTCTTGCTGATAGTTTTTTCTTAATTCTACAAATTCAGAAAGTCTTTCTTCAAGATGTTTCCATTCATTGGAATAGATATGGGTAACATCGCGGTTTTTAAGAACAACCGAAAGGTGCTTATCCAACAACAGGTTCAGCTTTTCCTTGGGAGCAATATCTGTATTTTTTACTTCCTGTAGCTCATCGAAAAACTCCTGAGCAATGCCAAAGCAAATCCATTCCAAAATTTCTTCCTTTGAACGGATATGTGCATACAGTGATGCTGCTTTGATATTAAGTTTTGTAGCCAGGTCTCTTACTGAGCTTCCCATATACCCTTTCTCTTTGAAAAGTTCTACTGCTACGTTGAGTATTTTTCTCTGTTTTTCTTTGAGTTCCATCTGGTAAAATGCAAAAGTAATTATTCTGATTTAAACTCTCGTTTTTTTGATCATAAAATGAAAAAAGTAATCATCTTCAGTTTAATTGCCGGGTTATTTATCTGCTATGACGATTTGTTCATCAATTATAAAGAGATAATGACGAAACCGGAAATTTTGTCAAGTTAAATTTCCGTTAAAAATACAATATCCGGAAAATTTGTCCTATTTTTTTGTAAATTTAATAATTGAACAGTTTTTGCGATACAGTCATCGAATAAATGATTAAATAATTGATGGCATTAAGAAACTGAGCCTTAGAATTTGGTTTCTTGATGTTTTTTAAAAACTAAACTTTAAACGAATCATTACCAAAAATATATAAAATATGAACTTAAACCAATATACTGTAAAATCACAGGAAGCCATCCAGGCAGCACAACAGGTTGCTATGGAATTGGGCAACCAAAGTATTGAACCTCAACATCTCCTTGAAGGGATCTTCCAGGTAGATGAAAATATATCGCCCTTCTTACTGAAAAAATCTGAAGCAGATGCCAATCTGGTAAGAGAGCGTAACCGCGAAAATTTAGAAAAACTTCCAAAAGTACAGGGAGGAAACATTTATCTTTCACAATCCGCTAACAAAGTATTGCTGGATGCACCGAACGTCGCTAAAAAGATGGGTGACGAATATGTAACGATTGAACATTTATGGCTATCTCTTTTGGAAACCACTTCTGAAGTTTCCAAAATGCTGAAAGATATGGGTGTAACCAAAAATCTGCTGGAAGGCGCAATTAAAGAATTAAGAAAAGGAAGTAAAGCAACTTCTGCCAGTTCAGAGGAAACTTATCAGTCCTTAAACAAATATGCTAAAAACTTCAACGAGTTGGCAGCAGAAGGTAAGCTGGATCCGGTAATCGGGCGTGATGAAGAAATCAGAAGAGTTTTGCAAATTCTTTCGAGAAGAACCAAAAACAACCCTATCCTTATCGGGGAACCGGGAGTAGGTAAAACCGCAATTGCTGAAGGAATTGCCCACAGAATTATCAGCGGCGACGTTCCTGAAAACCTGATGGATAAAACACTTTATTCATTAGACATGGGAGCTTTAATCGCCGGAGCCAAATACAAAGGTGAATTTGAAGAGCGACTGAAATCTGTGGTGAATGAGGTAATCAAGTCTGATGGACAGATTATTCTTTTCATCGATGAGATCCACACTTTGGTAGGAGCCGGAGGTGGTGAAGGAGCAATGGATGCAGCCAACATTCTGAAACCTGCTTTGGCAAGAGGAGAATTAAGAGCCATTGGTGCCACTACATTGAACGAATACCAAAAGTATTTTGAAAAAGATAAAGCGTTGGAAAGACGTTTCCAGAAAGTAATGGTGGAAGAACCGGATACTGAATCTGCAATTTCTATCCTTCGTGGTATTAAAGATAAATATGAGGCTCACCACAAAGTAAGAATTAAAGACGAGGCAATTATTGCTGCGGTGGAAATGTCTCAAAGATATATTTCAGACCGTTTTTTACCGGATAAAGCCATTGACCTTATTGACGAAGCTTCTGCAAAACTGAGAATGGAAATCAATTCCAAGCCGGAAGAGCTCGACGTTCTGGACAGAAAACTCATGCAGATGGAAATTGAGCTTGCTGCTATTTCAAGAGAAGGCAACCAAACCAAGATTGATCACCTTAAGGAAGATATTGCAAAAATATCCGAACAGAGAAATGAGATCAATGCCAAATGGCTGAAAGAAAAACAGAAAAGTGAAGATCTTACCCAGATCAAAAAAGATATTGAGTCTCTGAAATTAGAAGCAGAAAGAGCTTCCAGAGCCGGAGATTATGCAAAAGTAGCAGAGATCCAGTACGGAAAACTTCGTGAAAAAGAGGAAGAACTTACCAAAGTTGAGCTCGAAATGCAGAACCATCAGAATGAGCTGATCAAAGAAGAAGTTACTGCTGAAAACATCTCTGAAGTGATTGCTAAATGGACAGGTATTCCTGTAACTAAATTGCTGCAATCAGAAAGAGATAAGTTATTGAATCTTGAGGCTGAACTACATCATAGAGTTGTTGGACAGGATGAAGCGATTCAGGCGGTTGCAGATGCGATCAGAAGAAACAGAGCCGGATTGAGTGATGATAAAAAGCCTATTGGATCCTTCTTATTCCTTGGAACTACCGGAGTAGGTAAAACGGAGCTGGCAAAAGCACTGGCGGAGTTCTTATTTGATGATGAGAACAATATGACAAGAATTGATATGAGTGAATATCAGGAACGTCACAGTGTTTCCAGATTAGTAGGAGCGCCTCCGGGATATGTGGGATATGATGAAGGCGGACAATTGACTGAAGCAGTTAGAAGAAGACCTTATTCTGTAGTGCTTTTAGATGAGATTGAAAAAGCACATCCGGATGTTTTCAATACATTACTTCAGGTTTTGGATGACGGACGTCTGACAGATAATAAAGGAAGGGTGGTGAATTTCAAAAATTCTATCATCATTATGACTTCCAATTTAGGTTCACATCTGATTCAGGAGAATTTTGAGAATCTTACGGAGGAAAATCAGGATGAAATTGTGGACAAAACAAAAGACGAAGTATTCGATCTGCTGAAACAAACGCTGCGTCCGGAATTCCTGAACAGAATTGATGAAATTGTACTCTTCCAGCCTTTAAGAAAAAAAGAAATCGGAAAAATCGTTCAGTATCAGCTGAGAGGGTTTAATGAAATGTTATCTAAACGAAACATCATTATGACTTTCACTCAGGATGCAGTAGATTATCTGATGGACAAAGGATATGATCCTGCCTTCGGAGCAAGACCACTGAAGAGAGTAATTCAGCAGGAAGTTTTAAACAAACTTTCTAAAGAGATTCTTGCAGGAAATGTAAACGACGGAGATAGAATTACACTGGACTACTTTGTAGAAACCGGTTTGGTTTTCCGACCTACTGAATAATAAAATAGTTTTTTTTCATATACATTATTTTTGTAAGTAAGTGCTGTAGAATAATCTGCAGCACTTATTTTTTATACCAACATCTTTTTAAGCAATTTATTTTCAAGAAATAATAATTTACATTTAATTTCAAATTTTTAGAAAAAATATTCCTATTAAAAAATCTAATTTGTAGCATATTTATTAAAATACAACATTAACAATGTAAATATTTCATACAAAACACAAATAAATTAAATTTAACATAAAATAATAAATGATTAATTAAATATATCGTATTAAAAATTCCCCTATATTCGTTTTACTAAAAAACGAGATTTTATGAAAAAAACAATTTTCGGAGTTTTAATCACACTCCTGGTTTCATGTAATAATAATGAAACAGAAAACATTACTCCAGAGAACACAAACGTGGAAGAAACCAATATCACAGCCGGCAAAGAGGCCTTCTGCGGCTCTGATATTCTCAGAAAAAAACACCTTGCTGAAGATCCTGCGGCTATGCAGCGAATGCTTCAGATAGAAAGCCAGACCGCAAACTATATCGAGCAGAAAAAAATGGGTAAAGTTTTGCCTGACGGAAGCGTAGAAATACCGGTTATCTTCAATGTCCTTTACACAAAGGCATCAAATAACGTATCAGATGCCAGGATAAATTCCCAAATAGATGTACTTAATAAAGCCTTCGCATCTACGCATTCTGATATTTCCAAGATTCCGGCAGAATTTCAACCGGTAAATGCAGGAGATACCAAAATTAAATTCAGATTGGCGGGCATTAACAGAAAGTCGACAAAGACTTCCAGATGGGCACCGGATGATAAAATGAAAAAAGCATCTACAGGAGGAATGGACTCTACGGATCCTAACCAGTATCTGAATATCTGGGTAGTTGATTATATGCCATATCAGTCCGGATATGTCTTAGGATATGCTACTTTCCCGGAAGATGCAGGACTTTGGAACGATGGTGTTGTTATGATGGACGATTATGTGGGTGAAGGTGGTCCTGATGCCACTCATAATCAGGGAAGAGTAACAGTACACGAGGTTGGACATTACTTAAATCTAAGACATATCTGGGGAGACGCCAACTGTGGTAACGATTTCGTAGATGATACACCTCAACAGATTACAAAACACTCCGGTGTGCCAACTTATCCGAGATACGAAACCTGCGGTGGAGTTTCACGCTCTGTAATGTTTATGAATTACATGGATTATTCTGACGAAACAACATTATTTATGTTTACACAACAACAAAACAGCAGAATGCAGGCTACCATTTCAGCATCCGGCCCTCGCGCAGGATTAAGAGTTCTGTAAAAAATTTTAGAAAAACAATATAAAAGGTCGCTTGTGAAAGGCGACCTTTTGTGTTTTGCCCCCCCACATCCCTTTCAAAGAATTCAGATTGAAAGATTTTCTTCAAATTCCAACTTATTGTTTATAAAATATACAATCCGTAAAATCACGGTAAAAATAACAGTGTAATTCCCTATTAACAGATACATTTTCTACCATTATTTTTCCGAAATTTGCATATTAATTAAGTTTTATCTGCAAACCACTAAGCTATGAATACAGAATCAAACAACCCACTGGAACCTGGAATCATGTCAAACAGTCTTATCCAGGCTCTGATTGACAATTACCGTCAAAATCATCTCACTGCTATTAATACCGCTTTAGGAATACAAGATGCTCATTCCATCTGGTTTGATCTTCCTAAACTAAAAAGTTTTATTGCTAAGATCGAAGAAGAAGCTGCCAAAGTGAACCCAGCTGCATCTTCAGAAGATTTAGGAATCAGATTTTATTATGCTACTTATCCGAAACAGGAAAACTGGTCTATCATGGATTCACACCCTGTTCCGACAGAATATGCAGGAAGACACACGCTGGTGATGGTTCCAACATTAAAAAAAGCCAATGAAACCGGAGAGCTTATTGATTATGATTTCAATCCTTTTCAGAGTGCTGAAGGAAAATCTTTAGTATTAGCAAACAAAGGTACGGAAGAAGATGATGACACCGGTCTTGGAGAAAATAACGGAATACTTGTTCCACCGAAAGCTCCTTTAGGAGAGTCTTTTTAATTGTAGTATATTATATCAAAACTGTATGACAGAATTCCAGGAATTTGCACAACAAAGTCTGCTTTGGGCTGAAGGACTTGCTGCAGTCATAGCGCTCTTTCATTATAACCGTTTAAAAGAACAATATTGGAAATTTTTTGTGTTTTATCTGGTATTTATTTTTCTTGGCGAAGCTTATGGCAAGTGGGGAAGTTTTGTTCATTTTACCAAAGCCCAGTATTATAACTACCTTTTAATGCCAATCCAGTTCGTATTTTTTTACTGGTTATATGCTGCAAAATCTTTAGGAAAACCCAAATTGTTTTGGATATTTTCCATTTTATATCTGCTTTCATTTATTCCCAACGAATTATATTTTTCAAAAAGTAAAATTGTATTTGCTTTCAACTATACGTTTGGGTGCCTTATTTTGATGCTTTTGGTAATAATGGAGTACTATAAACAAATTACTTCACAGGAAATTCTCAATTTCAATAAAAACAAAATGTTTTATATTAATCTTGGGATTACCCTATCATATATAGGAACATTACCTTTTATGTCATTTTTATCACTTCTGGTAAAATACAAGGAAATTTGGGATATATATTTTAGTTATTTTCTGGTATCAGTTTCAGTGATGTATATCTTATTTGCAAGTTCATTTATATGGGGAAAACAGAGCTCTTAATAGTTATCATTCTATTTAATATACTTTTTGTGATGTTTGTAACGGCAGTTTTGATCTACATCAGAAGTTACAAACAACGCAAGAAGGAACATCTGAATGAAATTGAAAGAAAAAATGAACTTCATCAGAGAGAGCTCCTTTCTACCCAACTGGAAATTCAGCAGGCCACCATGCAGCAGATCGGAAGAGAACTGCATGACAATATTGGCCAGAAACTTACCCTGGTAAGCCTCTATGTACAACAGATGCTTTATGAAAACAAGGTATCCGAAGCAAGTGAAAGAATTGATCAGGTTTCACAAATCATCAACCAGTCTTTGCAGGATCTCAGAAGCTTGTCAAAAACACTTACAGATGACAATATCAACCAGAAGGAAATTGTAACTTTGATACAGGAAGAAGTGGACAATACCAATTCCTTTAAAAAGTGCCATGTAAGTTTTGAGCATAATTTTAAGCAACTGGACTTAGGCTTTGTTCACAAAAATGTCCTTCTGAGGATTACCCAGGAGTTTATTCAGAACAGTATAAAACATTCCCGCTGTAAAAATATTTTTATCAGCCTGAATACATCTGAAGACATCCTTTGGGAACTTGATATTCGTGATGATGGAATAGGATTCGATACTTCACAGATCAAATCCAACGGAATAGGCCTTACCAATATGAAAAACAGAGCGGAAATCATAGGAGCAAGCTTTCGTATGGAAAGCCGGAAAAATGCAGGAACCCAAATCAATATTATCTTAAAAAAGCAGTCATGAAAAAATCTATCGTAATTGTTGACGACCATATACTTATTGCAAAAGCCCTGGAAGGAATTATAGGTAACTTCAGTGAATTTGAAGTCATCTATGTAAGTGAGAACGGGAAAGACCTTATCCAAAAATTTGAAGAAGGCAATGCCATTCCTGATATTATTCTTTTAGATATCAGCATGCCTATTATGGACGGTTTTGAAACGGCAGCCTGGCTTACAAAAAACCATCCCGATGTTAAAATTATGGCTCTCAGTATGCAGGGAGATGACAACAGCGTAATTAAGATGATCAAAAGCGGAGCAAAAGGTTATCTGCTGAAAAACACCCATCCAAGAGATCTGGAAACCGCACTTACCCGACTCAATAGTGATGGCTTCTTTTATCCGGACTGGGCTTCCAAAATCATATTTTCCAACCTGAACAAAGAGACTGAATCTGAGATTGCGATAAAAATTTCCGACAGAGAAAAAGAGTTTCTGAAATACACTGTAACCGAACTCAGTTATAAGGAAATTGCTGACAGAATGTGCTGCAGTCCGAGAACAGTGGAAAGCTACCGCGATCAGCTTTGTGAAAAACTGGATCTTAAAACCCGCGTAGGGCTAGCGGTTTTTGCCATTAAAAATGGTTTCGCTAATTAAGTTTTATAGTGAAAAAATTCTTCTAAAAATAAATTTAAACGAAAAGTATACATATAAAATAGTTAAAAACTAAAAATGAACCAGTAGTTTCGCTAAAATTGATTAAAATTCAATACATTTTAAGTAATGATAAGATTTAATCAAACAAAAACACTAATTATTAACAATACATCAAATAAATTAAGAAATTATTTGCATATTAATTTCAAATAATATAATTTCACAACCTCAACCTAAATGATTTTGATATGAAAAAACTATTATTTGGAGCTTTTATGCTCACAGTAATGTCTGCATGTAATACTGACAGCGTTACTAATCAAAATGAAAACACAACTGACGAAGCAGTAGCAACTGCAGGTTTTGCTCAAAGGGGCTGTGCGTCTGAGGAAATCAGACAGGAAGCATTGAAAAGAAGCCCTGAACTCCAACAAAGATTTGCAGCATTAGAAACCAATACAGAAAAGTTCGCCAACGATGTGAAATTTGGAAAAGTTTTAGCTGATGGTACTGTAGAAATCCCGGTTGTAGTGAATGTTATATACAGAACTACAGCTGAAAACGTTTCTGATGCAAGAATTGCTGAACAAATTGCAGTATTGAATGCTGATTATTCCGGAACCAACACTGATGCCAGCAAAATTCCAACTGAATTCCAGGCTGTAAGCTCCGGTGACACAAAAGTAAAATTCAGACTGGTCAATACTGTTAGAAAATCTACCACAAAAACCGGATGGGCCACCAATGATGATATGAAAAAAGCATCTAAGGGAGGAATTGATGCTACTAATCCTACCAATTATTTAAATTTATGGGTTGTAGGTAAAATGACCAGCCAGGGACGTACCATTCTTGGATATGCAACTTTCCCTGAATCTGCAGGTTTATGGAATGACGGTGTTGTAATTGCTGCTCCGTATTTTGGAAAAACAGGAGCTTCTTCACCTTTCAACCTGGGAAGAACAGCAACACATGAAGTAGGACACTACTTAAACTTAAGACACATCTGGGGAGATGCTAATTGCGGAAATGACCAGGTAAGTGATACTCCTACACAAACTACAGCAAATTACGGAAAACCTTCATACCCGCTATATAATACTTGCAGCGGTGTACAGAGATCTGTAATGTTTATGAATTACATGGATTATGTAGATGATGCAGCAATGTTTATGTTCTCTGCAGGACAAAAAACAAGAATGCAGTCTGTAGTAGCTTCTTCTGGTGCAAGATCAGGATTGAGAGTATATTAAAATTTAAATATTATCAAACTTAAGATCTATCTCAAATTGAGATAGATCTTTTTATTATATCTATCTCCTGAAATTTAAATCCCATTTCGGTTTCAACAACACTTACTTGCATAAAAATATTCTATAAAAAGCAATAGAAACGTAAAATTATTAACACTTAAAATCCGCTCAATTGTTAAATATAAATCAAATTATTATTTTTAACTAAAATTCAACCAAACATTGCTTTAATTATATTTAATTCAATTAAATCCTATATAATTTAAAACATCACTGCCTTTTCTAAATAATTTGCATATTACTCACAAATACTATAATTTCACGCCCTCAACCAAATTATAGTATAACGATATGAAAAAATTCTTAATGGGAGCCCTGGTCCTGGGCTTTATGTCGGCATGTAACACCGACAGTTTAACCAATCAAAATGAAACATCTGCGGATCAGGAAAATTCTGCTACAGGTGCTCTTAAAAGAAGCTGCCCTTCGGAAGAAATCAGACAAGCAATGCTTTTGAAAAATCCAGCGCTACAGCAGAAAATAGCGGATATTGAATCCGGCACTGAAAAATTTGCAGAAAACCTTAAAGTGGGAAAAGTTCTTGCAGACGGAACTGTTGAGATCCCGGTAGTTTTTAATGTCATCTACAACACTTCCACTCAAAATGTTTCAGACACAAGAATCGCAGAACAAATTGCTGTTCTTAATGCCGATTACGGAGGCACCAATTCTGATGTTACGAAAATTCCTTCTGCATTTCAGCCTGCCGCAGCAGGTGATGTAAAAATCCGTTTCAAATTAGTTGCAACCAACCGTAAACAGAGTTCAAAAACAGGCTGGAGATCTGATCTTGAACAAATGAAAAAAGCCAGCACCGGAGGAATTGACGCTACTGATGTCAATAAAAACCTGAATATCTGGGTTGTAAATTCAATTCTTGACGAAAACAACCAACCTGGAACTCTGGGCTACGCCTATTATCCTGAACATGCAGGACAATGGTATGACGGTCTTGTAATAGGTTATCAGTATATAGGAAAAACAGGTGCTTCAGCTCCGTTTAATTTAGGAAGAACAGTAACCCATGAAGTAGGACATTACCTGAACCTTCCACACCTTTGGGGATCATCTGACACAGGATGCCAGACAGATTACTCTAATGATACCCCTACATCTCCCGGCCCTAATTATGGAAATCCTACTTACCCTCTAAACAGAATTTGCGGAGGTGTAAGCCGTTCTCAGATGTTTATGAATTATATGGATTATGTAGATGACAAATCTATGTTTATGTTCTCTGCCAACCAAAAAACAAGAATGCAGGCTGTAGTATCAGCATCGGGACCAAGAGCAGGATTAAGATAATCATCTGGATTACTTAAAATATTATAAAAATATTAAAATAGTCTATCTCAATTTTTGGGATAGATTTTTTTAATATTTTTACGCGATTTAAATTCAACACCACTACGATGAAAAAAATAGCATTAGCATCAGGAATACTATTGCAATTATACTGTATTAAAGCACAGGATACTATCCCATCCCGCAATCTCAAGGAAGATCTGGCACTTATCAATTCAGGATATACAATTCAGGAGAAAACTCCTTTTTTCCAGAAAGAATGGGTAAAAAAATCGGTGGCTCCAGCTCTACTTTTTACGGCAGCCGCAGCAACATGGGGAGAAAAAGAGAATATTCGCGAGGTAAGAAACCGTTACCTTCCCAACTTCAAAGTAAAATATGATGATTATCTGCAGTACGCTCCTGCTGCTGCAGTCTACGGATTAAAACTGGCAGGTGTAAAAGGGCGTAACAATATAGGACGGGCTACTTTATCCTACGGCACCAGCTTAGCCATCATGGCTATTTTAGTTAATTCTATTAAATATACAGCAAAAGTGGAACGTCCCGATGGATCCAAAAACAACTCTTTCCCATCAGGGCATGCCGCAATGGCTTTTACCAATGCCACATTTCTACACAAAGAATATGGTTTGGTGAATCCGGCCTACAGTATTGCCGGATATGGTTCTGCTACTCTTACGGGACTTGGACGAAATTTAAATAACAGACACTGGGTTCCGGATATTCTCGCCGGGGCAGGTATCGGAATTATATCAACAGAACTGGGGTATTTTTTTATTGACAAAATTTATAAAAACAAAGGTGATAATTTAAGTCTCTTATCCAGAATACAAGGTAACGATTATCCATCCTTTCTTTCTTTAAAGATGGGAACTGCGTTTGGCACCACAAACTTCCTGAGGGAATCTGAACTGGATGATAAAAAACAAATCGGTTTTGAGGGCGGGCTGGAAGGCGCTTATTTCTTTTCAAAAAAATGGGGTGTGGGTGCTGATGTATCTTTCAGCAGCTTCCCTATTAAATCTCAAAGAATAACATTAGATGACGGGCAGGATTTTGGTGATCATGAAATCAAAACACAATCCATGGGATTCCTTTCTGCAGGTATTGGGCCTTATTTTTCTCATGAATTATCAGATAAATGGCAGCTTACTGTGAAGATTACCGGAGGATATGCTGCTACTGCCACTGGAAAAGTATTTGTAAAGGGAGAGGATATCGATGCTCCCAACCATGAGCTCCAAATAGCCAGATATAAACCTAAACCAGCTTTCCGCTGGAATACAGGTGCTTCTATGACTTACAAGTTTAATCCGGGATTAGGTCTTACTTTCTATACGGATTACAATCAGATCAACTCCACCATCCGTTATTACTTCAGCGATGAAATTAAGGAAAGTGCTGAATTGGATCAGGAACTGAACAACCTGATTGCTAAAGAAAAAATCAATTATGTCACGCTAGGGTTACGATTGACAGCCTATTTTTAAAACAAGAAAGCCTCCAGAATCTGAAGGCTTTACTTTTATAAGTTTTTACGGTTGTCATCCGGAGTATAATCCATAAAGATATCTCCGTCCAGCTGTACCGATTTTATTTTCTTCTTTATAGGAATGACAAGATCTGTCAGTTTCTGATCTTTTTCCCACACTGAAGGTGAAAAATGGATTTTTTCTGTCGTTCCATCATCATAAGACAGGATGGCATCAAACGGAATGGCAAAACCTCCTACATTCGCTATGTTGATGGTAAGCATGTCATTCATCTGGGATGCTCCTGTTACTTTTAAGTCAATATAATTATTGGTATAAAACCAATTGTGGAAGAACCAGTTCAGATTTTTTCCAGATCCCGTATTCATAGAATTGAAATAATCCCATGGCACAGGATGCTTCCCATTCCAGTTGTCCATATAATGGTGTAATGCTTTTTTGAAGAGCTCATCTCCCAGATAATCTTTCAGCGCCAGATAAGACAATGAAGATTTTACATAGGAGTTGTTTCCATATCCGGCACCGCTTACCTGCGTACTCATGGTAATTATCGGTTGATCCTGTTCTGCAGAAGGATCATTGATCCATTTTTTAACGCGGAAGTTTTTATAAAATTCCCTGGCAGCAGCTTCTCCGTTTTCATCAATTCCTATAAGATATTCCAGCGTGGTTGCCCAGCCTTCATCCATAAATGCATATCTGGTCTCATTGATTCCCATATAAAAAGGGAAGTAGGTATGAGCAATTTCATGATCTGCCGTAAGCCTGGCATCATTAAGATCATCAGGAATACTGGTATCATTAATCATCATAGGATATTCCATATCTGCATATCCCTGGATAGCCGTCATTACGTTATAAGGATATTCTACGCCTGGCCAATTTTTTGAAAACCAATCCAGGTTGTAACGCATCCAGTCTACATAATGTTCAAAATCTTTAGCTCCGTTTTTATATCCTGCCTGAACGCTGGCCCTTTTTGTTTTCAACTGAACACTGGCAGCATCCCACACATAATGGTTACTCATCGCAAAACAAAAATCTGTAATATGATTTGCTTTAAATTTCCAGACATTCCACTTGTTCTGCTTTGTTACTTTTCCGGACTTCATTTCCTGTTCTGTGGCAATATGCATCAGCTTATCACTTTTCAGGGAAGCTTTATATCTTTTTAAATATTGAGGCTGAAGCACAGCTTCCGGATTCAGAAAATCACCGGTTGCCCAGACTACATAATTTTTCGGTGCGGTGATGGCAAAACTGTAATCATTGAAATCATTATAAAACTCCTGTCTGTCTGAATGCTGGAGCATATCCCATCCGTTGTAATCATCATACACGGAAATTCTTGGAAAAGAGTATGCCACATAGAATGTTTCAGGATCAATCTGTCCTTCTCTTCCACTCTGAACCGACAATGGATATTCCCACTCTATTTTAACCTCAGCTTTTGACTTGGATTTCAGTGCTGATTTTAATTTTACTTTTTCAACAGTACTCCAGTCATCACTGTTGATCTCATATTTTACATTGTTTACCGTAAAAGACTTAATTTTCAGCCCTGATGAAAGGAAATCTTTAGATACAAATCCTGATCTTGGCGACTGTGGCTTGTGAAGGTTATTCACAAATCGTATAGCTAGTTCATTCAGGTTATCCGGGCTGTTGTTCGTATAAACAATAGTTTCTTTTCCTGAAACTATTTTTGTAGCAGCATCTACTTTCACCTCTACATTATACACTCCTTTATTCTGCCAGTAGTTTTTCCCTGGTGCTCCGGAGATATCACGTGTACCTCTTTCATACGCTTTTTTGATATTCCTCGGCATATACAATTCCTGAGCTGACAGCTGCAGTAAAGAAACTGCGATCAGCATTCCGGAAAAAATTTTCTTCATAGCGATCTCTTTAAAGATAGGCATCAAAAATAGCGAAAATGTGCCATCAGACGACCATTATTTCACAATAATATTTCACCGTAATTAACTTTTATATTAAAATATTCTACAACCTATCTTATCCGACTGTTTTTTTAATTGTTTTGGTATTTTTAACTGATTGATTTCCAAAGTTGAATTTCAATAAAAATCTTTGTGAAAACAGTGATCTCCAAATAAAAATCCAATCCCTGAGAGGAATTGGATTTGAAATTGATTTTCCAACCAATTGATTTTTTATAGAGAAAGATTCACGATCACCGGAAAATGATCTGACGGATACAAGAGATTTTCTCTTCTGTCATTGATATGTCTGTGAGATCTGATCTTAAAGCCTTGTGTAAAAATATAATCGATTCTGTCTTTCGGGACTGTATTGACATCAAAAGCGGTGAAAGATCCTACAGGACCATAATGCTTGGTTTCCGAGTGATAGAAACTGTCTTTCATATTCTGAGAAAGGATTTTAATAGGTTCTGAATCATCTGTCAGATTAAAATCTCCGCTCAGCGTTACCGGAAGGTTTCTTGGATTCAGTTCTTTGATTTTTTTCAGAATCAGTTCAGAAGATTTTACTCTTGCCACATTTCCTACATGATCAAAATGAAGATTCATCGCCAGGAATTCTTTCTTCGATTTTTTATCTTTAAATATGGCGTAAGTACAGATCCTGTTCAGTGCGGCATCCCAGCCTTTTGATGGTTTTTCCGGAGTTTCAGATAACCAGAATGTCCCTGATTTTACTGCTTCAAGTCTGTTTGTGTCATAAAAGATGGCAGAAAACTCTCCTTTCTCTTTGCCGTCATCTCTTCCTACTCCTATATAATCATAGTTTTTTAATCCTGTTTTAATATCTTTCATCTGTTCCGGAAGCGCTTCCTGTACTCCGAAATAATCAGGATGATAATACGTCAGTAAATCGGCAACATCCTGCTTTCTTTTTGGCCAGGCATTGTCTTTATCCGACTCTACATTCAGTCTGATATTAAAACTCATTACGGTAAGGTCCTGTGAAAATCCCAATGCAAAAAACATCAGAAACACCATTGAAAATCTGAAATTCATATGTTATTTTATCATTAAGAGACAAAAATAAAACTTCTCTGCGACAGAAAAGCTTTATTGATGTGATTATATTGTTAAATTATCTTTTTCTTCTTCTACAGATATAAAATATTCCTGAAATTCAGACACTGAAACTGGCAGCTGACTTTCAAGTTTTACAATTCCCAAGGTTTTATAGTGTGAGGCCAGTTTTATGCCTTTAGTTTTGAGAAGAG
This sequence comes from Chryseobacterium sp. CS3K3.1, assembly GCF_059515165.1. NCBI lineage: Bacteria > Pseudomonadati > Bacteroidota > Flavobacteriia > Flavobacteriales > Weeksellaceae > Chryseobacterium > Chryseobacterium sp. CS3K3.1. The sequence goes on from NZ_JCAKRV010000017.1 coordinate 80,275, forward strand.
TTTCAAGCCTTTTAAAATTTATATCTTTCTTTAAAACTGCGAGATAAGTAATCATAGGTATACCTGTATTAAACCATTTCCAATATCTCTGTATTTTATCCCTTCAACAGGTCTTGCTTTGTTTTCAATCAGCTCCCAGATCTCTTTTGCCGATTTATCGGGAAACTGTTCCATATACAACGCTGCAAGCCCTGAAACATGCGGTGCGGCCATACTGGTACCACTCATTGTATAGTACAGGTTATTTTTGTTCTTCGCATTTTTAGGATACGAACTGATAATATCGACTCCGGGAGCACAGACATTGATGTTTCCGCCTGTAGATGGATTAAGACCTGCGTTTGAAAATCTGGCGATCTTCATTTGTCCGTCAATAGCTCCAACAGCCATGATCGATTTTGAATTGGCAGGCATGGAAACAGGCTGTGGAATCTGTGGCCTGTTGCTGTCATTTCCTGCTGCTGCGATAATAAGGCAGTTATTTTCAAGTGCTCTTTCTCCAATGGTTTCAAAAAGAACAGATGGCTGATCATCAAACTTCACAGGAGAAGCTAGTGAAAGAGACAATATTCTGAATTTCTTAGAAATGGCCCAGTCTATCGCATCAATGACACTGCTGGTAGTTCCTCTTCCATTGTCTGCGAGCACTTTTGCTATTTTCAGGTTGCAATCCTTAGCTATTCCGTAACGTCTTCCGTTATCACTTCTTGTATTTCCTGCAGCCACTCCTGCACAGTGTGTGCCATGTCCGTTGGGATCTCTGTTCCAGTCCTCACCATCTATAAAAGATTTCCCTTCAATCACTTCGGCGGAAAAATCGGGATGGGAAATTTCAAGTCCGGTATCAAGAATGCATACATCAATTCCTTTTCCTGTGTAGCTGGCATTTTCCAGTCCGATCGCTTTTAATCCCCATTCCATTTCAATGAATGATTTTTGAGGTAAAGGTTTGCTGGTAATATATTTTTCAAGTTCTGAGATTTTTTCTGCAAGCCCGGCAGACTGTTTTTTAAGCTCATTAATCAATTGCAATTCATCTGCAGGAAAAAATTCTCTTTCTTTTTCGTAGTATACAATAGAATTGGATTGATCTTTCACGGCACTTTTCAATTGATCTTCATCCATATTTTCCACCACCAGAACCCCAAGATTTTTGTAAAGTACACCATTGTCCTGATCAATGATTTCATAAGAACGGTTTTCTTTCGATAGAAATTCTGAAGAGGTGATACTCACTTCCAGCTCTTTCTCAATTTTTTTGAGTGCGTTTTTCTGCTGGTTCTGCAGCAGAACAATATATCTTCCGGTTTCCATAATGATCTTTTTTTAAATTAATTTCAGAAATATCTTTTCGAGAATAAGAAAAATATCCTCCGGAATAATGGTCAGTCTGAGTTTCTTATTAATTCCGGATATGGCAGTATTTTGTTCAACCAATGAAGTCCAGAAACGTTCAATTTTGGGAACGGAGTTCATGTCCTTCAGCTTTTCATCATCCAGAATACCATTTTGATATAATGAGACAATGATTCCTGAAATAAGTTCTTCCGCCTCCTCAAGTTTTTTATTCTCCCTGGCATATATTTCCATCAGGATATCATAAATACTTTCCATTCCGTTAAATGAGAATCCTGCGAGCATTTCTCTTCTCCCTGTCATTATTTTCTCCATTTTAATAGGATTAAAGCCTCTTTTAACGGTAGAAATCATATTCATTACCTTCAGCACTTCGGATTCGTGGCTGGTGTTTCCTTTGGTACGGAAATACTCCAGAACTTCGTTGAGAAATGCATCAAACCGGGCATCAAAGTCAAATGATTTTGACAGGTATAAAGTCTGAACCTCATTGAACTGTTCCAGCAGTTCTTTGATTTTCTGTACCGTAAAGTGGATAAGTTCCTGCATTACTCAAAAGTTATCTGTTCTATTTCATTACCGTCTTTATCTTTGTAAGACACAATCCTGATTCCTTCCTCCTCCATTTCCACATGAAGGTTGATAAATAATTTGTCTTTATCTTCTGCTGCACTGGTGTTAGGATCTATGTAAATGCTGTTCAGCTTTGCATTCACCAGCGTATATTTATTCAGCAGAACCTTTGAAAAAATTTCTTTCAATTCATCAGTTTCTTCTTCTGTTCCTTCCTGAGGTCGGAATATTCCTGAATTCAGAAGCTGCATTTTCTTTCTGAGATCCAGTTTGAGCACTTCATTGGCAGGAAGGTTCCCGAATTTCTGATCATTCTTTTCCAGCTTGCTGAACAGGGTTTTGAATTCTTCAGTCTGAAGCTGTCTTTTGCTGATTTCAGGAATATTAAATTTCTTCTCCCTATTCACCAGACGGATTCTTTCATTTATTTCTGTCACAAACTGATCTTCATTCAGTTTAAAATTATATTTGGGATCTGAATCGATATCCGTAATTTTAATCGGAATGTCCATCTTTACACTAGGCAGAGCATAGCGCGGAACCTTGAAATATTTAAGGTATTCATGGCGGGCATATTCTTTGGCAATAAGAACCGCATTCTCATCTGCTTTTTTACGAGCCTGAATTATCTCGTTGTTGAGATAATCCAGGTAATCTGATAGTTTTATCATCTTTCGTAAAATCTAATTATTGTGAAAGAAGTCCAAGCACTTTTTCAAGCCCTGCAGGCATTTCGTCATTGGTTGCACGCACTTTTACCCCAAGAGAATATTCTTTTTCCACTTTAATTCCTGTACTGGAAGTTCTCTTATAGGAGACATCCACTTTGAATTTCACAGGTCCCCATCCACCGGATACTCCGGCATTGATCCCGAATTCATCACTTACGTCTTTTGTGTATGTAGAATTAAGTTTCACATTAAAGTCTACTTCACAGGTCTCAATTCTGAAGCTCGGAACATTCAGCAATGCAATAAACGGCACTGAAATTTCTACGTCGTTCGGAATCGTTTTAGGGTTGGTGGCACTTACCGGCTCATCTTCTTTAAAATCCGGGTTCGGAATATTTTTTTTGTATTTGAATTCTGCCATTCTCAGTTTTTTAGGGCTGGCAGCATTGGCCGGATCTGTAAGCTCGAACCCAACTTCGTTGATGAAATTAACGGTGGCAATTGAGGCATTGGACTGTGCTTTTACACAAGCATCCAAAGGTCCGCCAATAATCGTTGCAAAGTCGATGCTTCCCAATTCTGCCGCAAAATCTGCATTGGCAGCATCTGAAGTTCTGAAGATCTCTTCATCGGCAGCCATTTTACCGGCAATCATTTTCATGATTTCTGAAGACGCACCTGAGAAAGATTTTTCCCACTTTTCGTCATAGTTCTTTTTGAATTCGTCTACAATTGCTAACAATTCCTTATTCGTCAATGAACTCAGTTCTGAGGTTTCAATTCCTGACACTTTTTCATAGACTGCCGGAGTCAGTACTTTTTCTACTCCCGATAAAAGGTCGATTAACTCATTTTTTGTTTTTTTGGCGTGGCTTGCTTCAAGCACCGATTTTAATGTTTCCATGTTTTTTGTTTTTGATTAATATTGTGGGACAAAATTAGATCACCGGGCTTCAAAACATTTCAGGAGAACACCTCTACTTGTTCAGGAAAAACACCCTAAAAATAAAAAGCCTGAACTTACTAGTGGTAAGCTCAGGCTTTTGTAATACATATAGCAAATATTTATTTTATAGACGCCAAGATCATATTAACTATTATTATTTAAGGAAGCTGAGAAAGCAACAAAGTTGCTGATGAATCTGCATGGATATGCTTACGCTTAGAAAGAATCAATTGTATTGATTCCATCTTTGCTCCCTTAAGAATCAGCATGAGACAGTAAACCTTTGCACTAAATTTAAAGGTAATTATATACAATTTTACATTAATCTGCTATCTTACTTATTATTATGACTTTGTCATTCTGAATGTAACGCAGTGAAATGAAGAATCCAGGTTTTACATGAGATTCTTCCTTCGTCAGAATGACAATGGCATAAAATTGTATATAGTCGCCAATTTAAATAAATTCACCGTTTCTATGCCGGTTTTTTGCTGTTATTTTCCAGATTAACATCAGGGACAACAGAATCCGGATCCAGTTTTACCTCATCAATTTCCTTGCTGGAATCTACCTTGAACGTCCATTCAGTATTTCTTTTCCAGACCTCAACAGGAATTTTTACCGTCTGTGCTGTTCCGTCTTTGAATTTGATCTGTACGGTTGTAGGCATTGGCAGCTGACCAATATTTTCAACCGTAATCTGAACTCCGTTTTTAAAGTCTCCGTTGACATATTGTACGGTTTTAACAGCCTGATCAATTTTCCATTTATTAAAGAACCATCCTCTCCAGAACCAATTCAGTTCCTCTCCGGAAACATTTTCCATTGTGTGGAAGAAATCCCATGGCGTCGGATGTTTGAATGCCCAGCGATCTATATAGGTTCTGAATGCTTTGTCAAACTTTTCAGGTCCCAGAATTGCTTCTCTTAAAACATCTAAACCTGTACCCGGTTTATAGTAAGCCAACGCTCCGATACTTCTTTCTTTCATATTATCAGGTCCTACCATTACAGGCTCCAGACTGTCAGTCAGCAAATACATTCCTGATCTTGCCAGATTCGGTTTACGGTAATATTCTCCTTTATTAAAAGCTTCGGTGGAAAGTCCGTTGATAAAAGTATTAAATCCTTCATCCATCCATGCAAATAATCTTTCATTAGATCCTACGATCATAGGGAACCAGTTGTGTCCGAACTCATGGTCTGTAACGCCCCAAAGATCTTCCCCTTTGGAATCCATATGACAGAAAACAATTCCCGGATATTCCATTCCACCTTCGTTTCCTGCTACATTGGTGGCAGCCGGATAGGTGTATTCATACCATTTTTTCGAATAATGCTCTATGGCCGCTTTCGTATATTCTGTAGATCTTCCCCACGCTTTTTCACCGGCACTCTCCGCAGGATAAGCAGAAATAGCTAAAGATTTCTTTCCACTGGGTAAATTGATTTTTGCAGCATCCAAAATAAATCCGGCAGATGATGCCCATGCAAAATCTCTTGTTTGATTAATTTTAAATTTCCAGGTTTTTGTTCCTGAAGTTTTATTTTTACCGATTTCAGACTCAGGGCGGATCATTACCGTTTTATCACTGTTTCTTGCCTCATTCCATCTGTTGATTTCTTCTTTGCTGTACACTTCTTTCTCATTCAGAAGCTCTCCGGATGCTACGACATAATGACTGGCGGGAACAGTAATATTGGCTGTAATATTTCCATATTCTAAATAAAACTCTGAAGCTCCAAGGTAAGGAAGTGTATTCCAGCCCATCACATCATCATACACGCACATTCTCGGATACCACTGTGCGATGGTAAATATTTTACCATTTTTAGTATCCTGAACTCCCATTCTGTCTGAACCATACTCAGGAGAAATAAAAGAATATTCTATTTCTATCTTTGCCACACCTCCGTTGGCTTTCAGCTCTTTGGGAAGATCAATCTGCATTCTTGTATCGGTAACGGTGTATTTTACATCTTTCTTACCATCCAGTTTGACTGATTTAATGGTATATCCACCGTTAAATTCTTCACCATGAGCTCCGTTTCTGCTCCCGGAGAGCGGCACTACACCATTTCCTCTGGAATCTTTTGCAAACAGATTCTGATCCAGCTGCAGCCAGAGAAAACCTAATTTATCAGGACTGTTGTTGGTATAGGTAATCTGCGCTGTACCGGTAATTTCTTTTTTATCTTCATTCAGGCTGACGTTCAAATGATAATCTGCTGAATTCTGCCAGTAAGCATGTCCCGGCTGTCCGCTTGCAGAACGGGTAGCTGTGCCTGTCTGCGGATAAAAGAACGGCTTAAATGCTTCTACATAATCGTATTTCGGAGTTTGCTGTGCATAGGCAGATCCTGAGAACAGAACCACTGCAAGCGTCGAAACAAGGGTTGGAAGTTTAAAATTCATTTGAAAAAGTATTATTTAGTGTATAGGTAAAAAAAACTCCCGGATTTGTTACACATCCGGGAGTTTTTTTAATACAAGTTTAATTTAATTTGATTTTTTGGCTTTAATCATTGCTTCCAAAGCATCCCACATTTCTTTAGGAATTGCTTCAAGCATATTGAACTCTCCGGCACCCTGAAGCCATTCTCCACCATCAATGGTTACCACTTCCCCGTTCATATAAGCAGAATAGTCGGAAACCAGATAAGCCGCAAGGTTGGCCAGCTCCTGATGTTCTCCTACTCTTCTCAACGGAACTTTTTTCTTCATATCGAATTTCTCCTGAAGATCTCCGGGAAGAAGTCTATCCCAGGCTCCTTTCGTAGGGAAGGGTCCTGGTGCAATAGCATTGAAACGGATTCCGTATTTTGCCCATTCTACCGCTAATGATCTGGTCATCGCCAGCACTCCTGCTTTTGCACAGGCAGACGGTACAACATAGGCAGAACCTGTCCATGCGTAAGTGGTTACGATATTCAGTACTGTTCCGGGAGTTTTAGAATCTATCCAGTGTTTTCCTATGGAAAGGGTACAGTTTTTCGTTCCTTTTAAAACAATATCGAGAATGGAGTCAAAAGCAGAGTGAGTCAGTTTTTCTGTTGGAGAAATGAAGTTTCCGGCTGCATTATTCAACAAAATATCAATTTTCCCGAATTCTTTCAGTGTTGCCTCTTTCATAGCTTCCACCTCATCCCAGTTTCTTACATCACATGCTACACAAAGCACCTTACCTCCGGTTTCATCTTCCAGCTCCTTAGCTGTGGTCTGCAGCTTCTCCAGATTTCTGGAAGTGATCACTACTTTGGCGCCCAGTTCAAGAAAGTATTTAGTCATCGCTTTTCCAAGACCGCTTCCGCCTCCTGTTACAATTGCTACTTTATCTTTTAGTGCACCTTCGCGCAGCATAGGTTGTGTATATAGACTCATAAAATATTTTTTCTTAAAAATAATAAATATTGAAATGCAATCCTGTAAAATAGGTTGATAAATAATGCTACAAATAATTATTCTTCACATAAAAGCTCTCTCAACTTTTACATTCATGATTTTTAACCCCAAAAGACATAAAAGTTTTAAATCCTTAAGTTTTTTAGAGCCAAGCTCTATGTAAAGAAGTACATCAAAGATTTTCATCTTATTTGAACTTTTCTCCGGCATTATTTTAAACTTACCTAAGCGGACAAAATGAAAGCTTTTGTGCCTTTTGCGGTTTCATAAAGATTAGGCGTCTTTATAAATAAACTATTCGAAAAAGAAAATAGCCTGATAACAATTACCAGGCTATTTCTATTTGTTAAAACGATATATTAAGAAGCTACCACTCCTTTGAAAGAAAGTGTTTTAGGAGTTTTGCTGTCGCTGGTAGTAACATTTACTGTCTTCATAAATGGTCCTACTGTTGCTGCGTTATAGCTGGCTTCCACAAATCCTTTTTTTCCTGGCTGGATAGGAGTTTTTGTGTAATCGGCAGTTGTACATCCACATGAAGGCGCTACATTCTGAATAATGATTGGTTTTGAACTTGTGTTTGTAAATTCAAATCTGATCAATTTTGGTTTACCCTGAGGAATATTTCCTACATCGATAGATTCTGATTTCCATTTGATAGCATCAGCAACCATTTTTACGATAGATGGACCATCTGTAGTCAATACATTCGCATAAAACGGAGAGAACGCCAACACGGCTAAAAGAGCTGTAATTTTTAATTTTTTCATGAGTATATATTTTAATATTTGAAACTGATTATGTTCTTCTATATGACAAATGTAAAGCAGACAATGATTATGGCTTGTTAACCGCTGTCTAACATTTGTTAATGAGTTGTTAATAGTAAAAGATAAATAGATATTTTTGGATAATATTGTTTCAGGAAATGAAAATAAAAAGACTCAATATTATTATCACGCTTGGATTCGTCGCTATTATCGGAATTTTAATAGCACAATTGATGTGGACGATACAGGCTTATAATCTTGAAGACAAAAAATTTAACCAGAAAGTCAATATTGCCTTAATGGAAGTCGCAGAGAAACTCTCCGGAGGAAAGACATCCTACACCGAAAATCCGGTACAGAATATTGCCAATGATTATTATGTGGTGAATATCAACAATGAATTTCATCCTGTTGTGCTTGAATATTATCTGAAGACAGAATTTACCCGCTTTCAGATCAATACAGATTATGTGTATGCATTATACAACTGCCACAGCGATAAAATGATCTATGGAAAATACATGACCTCGCATCAGGAAAGCCCCAGCAATAAGGTGATCAATTTTCCAAAGCATAAAAATCTGATCTATTATTTTTCCATACGATTTCCTGATAAGACCACTTACCTGATCAGTTCATTACGATTCTGGTATCTCCTTACCTTTGCTCTTATCATCATCCTTTTGGTGTATGTATATTCTATCTACACGATCATTCAGCAGAAGAAGTTCTCGGAGTTGCAGCGTGATTTTATCAATAATATGACTCATGAGTTTAAGACTCCTTTATCCTCTATACTTTTAGCTTCGGAAGCGCTTAATAAACAGGAAATGGTACAGGAAAATTCTAAACTGCAGACCTATACCTCCATTATCATCAATCAAAGCCACAAGCTCAATAGCCACATTGAGAAAATATTGAATATTGCTAAAAATGATGCGGCAGGACTGTCATTAAAACCTCAAAAAATTCTTCTTCTCCCTTTTATTCAGGAAATTGCAGACAATGTACAGCATAAAAACAAAGACCTCAGCATCGAAATCGATATTGAAAACAGTACTTCGGTAATGGCAGATGAATTTCACTTTACGAATATCATTTACAACCTGCTGGACAATTCCATCAAGTATTGTGAAACAAATCCTGTGATCAAAATTTCAGCTTATAAAGATTCAAAAGGCTTATATTTAAAGTTTAAAGACAACGGAATGGGAATTCCTGCTAAAAATATTCCTCATATTTTTGAAAAGTTTTATCGGGTACATACCAAAAGAAGTGAAGAAGTAAATGGTTTCGGGCTGGGATTATTTTATGTAAAAAAAGTAGTTCAGCAGCATCACTGGAAAATTTCTGTGGAGAATAATGAAGACAAAGGAATTAGTACAACGCTCTTCTTTCCGTTTTCAAATTAATCATGTGTAAGTATGGAGAAATCTAAAATTTTATATGCCGAAGATGACAAAACAATAGCTTTTCTGGTGGAAGACAGTTTGGAAAGTTATTATGATATCAGCTGTTATTCTGATGGAGAATCTGCGTTGGAAGCATTTAACAGCCAGGATTTTGATATCTGCCTGCTGGATATTATGATGCCCGGCATGAGCGGATTTGAGGTAGCACAAAATATCCGCAGTAAAAATTCTGAAATTCCTATTATTTTCATCTCTGCAAAAGCTTTAAAAGAAGACAGAATCAAAGGGCTTAAAATTGGAGCTGATGATTATCTGGTAAAACCATTTAGTATTGAAGAACTGATGCTGAAAATTGAAGTTTTTCTGAAACGCACTAAGAAATCGGACACTTCTTCTCTGCAATATAAAGTGGGCAAATATGATTTTGATCCAAAAAATTACACCCTGAAAGGTGCGGAAAACAATATTACCCTTACCCAAAGAGAGTCTGATCTTCTTTTATATTTTATACGCCATAAAAATCTGGTGGTCAAAAGGCAGGAAATCCTGAGGGCCATCTGGGGTGATGATGATTATTTCATGGGACGGAGCCTTGATGTTTTCATTTCCCGGCTGAGGAAAGTACTGGCTGAAGAACAGAACATAGTAATAGAAAACCTTCACGGAATAGGTTTCCGTTTTTCAGAAAAAGAGTAAATAGCCCTTAACTAATTTAAAACACAACAGAAAATGATGATTTTAATTAATTTTAAACTTTGAAAAATTGTCATTAATGAAAAATCGCAAGTCTATTGTTTTTCTTTCTCTAGCATTTTTAAGTGCAAACTTTCATGCCCAAAAATTTGAAAAATTAATACAATATGTCAATCCTCTGATCGGAACTGAAAAGATGGGACATACTTATCCGGGAGCCACTGTTCCTTTTGGTGCCGTACAGCTAAGCCCTGAAACAGACACCATTTCCTATGAACTCAATGGAAAATATAATGGTGAGGTTTACAAATACTGCGCCGGCTACCGTTATGAAGATAAAACCATAGTAGGATTCAGCTCTACTCATTTCAGCGGTACAGGACATTCTGATCTGGGAGATTTTCTGGTAATGCCTACTGTAGGAAAACTTCAGTTGAATCCCGGAACAGCAGCTAATCCTGAAAGCGGCTACAGAAGCAGATTTTCACACCAGAACGAAACTGCAGAAGCCGGATATTATAAAGTAAAACTGGATGACCACAATATTCTGGCAGAGCTGACAGCAACTCCCAGAGTGGGAATTCACCGTTATACTTTCCCAAAATCTGATCAAGCTCACATTATTCTGGATCTGATGGCCGGTATTTACAATTATGACGGGAAAAATGTATGGACATACGTTCGTGTAGAAAACGGAAATACCATCACAGGTTATCGGCAGACCAATGGCTGGGCAAGAACCAGAACGGTTTATTTCGCCATGAAGTTTTCAAAACCTTTTAAATCTTACGGTCAGCAAAACTATGATGAAAAGCAGGTTTACAAAGGATTCTGGAGAAAATTCGACCAAAATAAAAACTTTCCGGAGATGGCAGGAAAGAACCTGAAAATGTATTTTGATTTTGATACCAATGAAAATGAAGCGATTGAAGTAAAATTGGCCATTTCTCCGGTAAGCCAGACCAATGCTCTGGAAAATCTGGAAAAAGAAACGGGGAATATGACTTTTGATCAGGTTAAAGCTATAGCCCAGGACAACTGGAACAAGGAATTAAATAAAATTGTCATCAAAGGTTCTGATACAGAGAAGACCAATTTCTATACAGCAATGTATCATACCTTCATTAATCCTACTACTTATATGGACGTTAATGGAGAATATAAAGGGTTGGATCAAAATGTTCACAAAGCGGACGGCTTTACCAATTATACAACGTTCTCTCTTTGGGATACTTACCGTACACTCCATCCATTTTTTAATATCATCCAGCCTAAACGGAATGGTGACATGGTAAAATCTATGATGGCTCATTACAATCAATTCTCAATGAAAATGCTGCCGATCTGGTCGCATTATGCAAACGACAACTGGTGTATGAGCGGCTACCATAGTGTAAGCGTTGTAGCTGATGCTATTATTAAAGGAAATTATACGGGTGATCCTGAAGAAGCTTTGAAAGCATGTATAGAAACAGCAAATAAAAGAGATTACGAAGGCATAGGACAATATATTGACCTTGGATATATTCCGGCCGAGAAAAATGGAACATCAGTTTCCAATACCTTGGAATATGCCTATGATGACTGGGCTATTGCTCAACTGGCAAAGCATTTAAACAAAACAGATATTTACAATCAGTTTATTAGACGGTCTGAGAACTGGAAAAATAACTTTGACAAAACTATCGGTTTTATGCGCCCACGTCTGGCAGATGGAAATTTTAAGAAAGATTTTGATGTATTAAGCACTCACGGGCAAGGTTTTATTGAAGGAAACTCATGGAACTACAGTTTCTTTGTTCCACAAAATCCGGATGAACTGATCACGATGATGGGTGGGAAGAAGAAATTCGCATCTAAACTGGACGAACTTTTCACCATGCATTTACCTGATGAATTCTTTGCAGACACTGAAGATATTACCCGTGAAGGAATTATTGGTGGATATGTTCACGGAAATGAACCGGCTCACCATGTTGCGTATTTTTATAACTGGGCAGGACAGCCATGGAAAGCACAGGCACAAATCCGCCGTATTCTGGAAATGCAGTACAAAGCAACACCTGACGGGCTGGGCGGAAATGATGATGCCGGGCAAATGAGTGCATGGTATATTTTAAGTTCATTAGGTTTTTATCCTGTAGCTCCCGGTTCTGAAGATTATGCTATCGGCAGCCCTGCGATTGATCACGCTGTACTGAATCTGGAAAACGGAAAAATTTTTGAAATTGAAGCAATCAACCAAAGTCCGAAAAATGTGTATGTTCAGAAAGTTCTTTTGAATGGAAAAGAGATTAAAAACTTTACATTAAAGCATTCTGAAATTATGAATGGAGGAAAGCTGACATTTTATATGGGAAATAAGGCGAAAAAGTAAAAAGGCGAATGAGCCGGGATTTGAATATTCACAGTCTTTTAAAATAAGTTTTGGCTAAAGCCAATGGAAGGTTAAATATAAAGTGAGCGGGCTAAAGCCCGCTCCTATTGAATTATAATAATCTCTGATTAATCTCTAGGTTCAAAAAGTAATCTTTCTCCGAATTTTCCCTCAGCAATTGTACCATTATCATACACCAAATGACCATTGACAAAAGTATGGGTAACTTTAGAGTGGAAATTCATCCCTTCCAGTGGGCTCCAGCCACACTTGTAGAGTAGATTCTCTTTGGAAACCGTCCAATCCTGATTTAAATCTACCAAAACTAGATCTGCTTTATACCCTTCTCTTACAAAACCTCTTTTTTCAACTTTGAAAAGGATTGCCGGATTATGAGCCATCTTTTCAACGATTTTCTCAAGGGATATTTTACCGTTTTTATAGTTTTCAAGCATTACAATTAATGAATGCTGTACCAAAGGTGCCCCTGAAGGACATTTTGTATAAACATTGTTCTTCTCTTCTGCCGTATGCGGAGCGTGGTCTGTAGCAATCACATCTATTCTGTCATCCAGTAATGCTTCCCAAAGGGCATCTTTATCTTTTTGGGTTTTTACAGCAGGATTCCATTTGATAAGGCCTCCTCTTGTTTCATAATCCTCATTGGTAAATGTAAGATGATGAACACATACCTCAGCAGTGATTTTTTTGTCTTTTAAGGGAATATCATTTCGGAAAAGTTCCATTTCCTTTGCTGTTGAAAGGTGGAAAACGTGAAGTCTCGCCCCTGTTTTTTTCGCAAGCTCTATCGCCTTGGATGAAGATTTATAACATGCTTCTTCACTTCTGATCAGGTGGTGGAATTTTACAGGAATATCATCTCCATATTCATCCATATATTTCTGAGTATTGGCTCTGATGGTAGCTTCATCTTCACAGTGCACAGCAATCAGCATTTTGGTATTACTGAAAATGTTTTCCAGAGTTTCAGGATTATCAACCAGCATATTTCCTGTGGATGATCCTAAAAATAACTTGATTCCCGGAACATTTCTAGGGTTCGTTTTCAAAACTTCCTCCAGATTATCATTCGTTCCTCCCATCATAAAACCATAGTTGGCATATGCTTTTTGGGAAGCAATCTCATACTTGTCTGCCAATAGCTCCTGGGTAACAGCGTTTGGAACAGTATTCGGCTGATCAATAAAACTGGTGATCCCTCCGGCAATGGCTGCTCTTGATTCGCTTTCAATATCACCTTTATGAGTAAGTCCCGGCTCACGGAAATGCACCTGGTCATCTATTACTCCGGGAAGAAGATACTTTCCTGAGCCATCTATAACCTGATCCGCATCTTCAGAAATACCTGCCGCTATTTTAGAAATCAAATCATTTTCTATCATGATATCACTTTCAAAGACTTTTCCTTCGTTGACGATATTTACATTTTTTATAAGAACTTTCATTTCAATTTATTTCGCTGTAAAATTAAGATTTTAAGTTTTAATTCACCCCAAAATCGCAAAACGAATGCTTAAAGTTTTACATTTGCAAAAAAAAATCGACTTTGTATAAGAAACTATTAGGACAGACAGCGGTATATGGACTTAGCTCCGTATTAGTCCGTATTTTTCCATTTATCATTGCACCCATCGTTACAAAGGCTTTCGGACCAGCTGCTTCGTCACCGTTTGTAGACTGGTATTCCATTGCAGGTGTAATTACGGTATTGCTTACACATGGCATGGAAACTTCTTTCTTCCGATTTGCACAAGAGGATAACATTGACAAAAAAACATTGATTTCAACCTGCTCAATGAGTATCATCAGTATGGGGTTAATTTACCTTATTCTGGGATATGTATTCAGATTTCAGCTTGCTGAAGCCTTTGAAACTCCTGATCAGGTCAATTTTCTAATCATATTCTTATTTATTCTCTCATTGGATGCATTTTCAACCATCCCATCTGCTATATTGAGGTTACAAGGAAAACCCTTCAAATATATGCTTTCCAAGGTAGCCGGCTCCCTGGTTTACTTTTTACTGGTTTTATTCTTCATCAGATGGCTTCCTAAACATCCTGAGGGAGTACTTGGGCTAAAATATAATCCTGACTTCGGAGTCGGATATGTTTTCGTTGCCAATCTCATCCAAAGTATTATCACTCTTTTGATTGTAGGAAAAGAATTCTTCAGCTTCAGTATATCCAAATTCGATTTCGGACTGTGGAAAAGAATCATGAACTATTCCTGGCCGGTAATGATTGCAGGACTGGCTGGTATTGTAAATCAGACATTAGACCGACAATTCTTAAAATACCTCCTTCCTGAAGAAGAAGCCCGTCATCAGATTGGAGTATATGGAGCCGTTTACAAGATTGCTACCTTTATTACTGTGTTCAGACAGGCCTATCAATTGGGTATTGAACCTTACTTTTTTTCAAGTTTCAAGAACAAGGATTCTCACAAGACCTATGCCGTATTGATGGATATTTTTGTGGTATGCAGCTGCATCATTTATATGGGACTTATGGTAAATCTTCAATGGATTTCTGAAAAATATTTAAGAAACCCTCTTTACTATGAGGGAATTGAAATCATTCCATTTATCATGCTTGGAGCTTTGTTTCTGGGAATCTACCTTAATCTTTCTATCTGGTATAAGCTATCAGACCAGACAAGGGTTGGCTTATATATTTCTGTTATAGGAGCATGTATCACCATTCTTATCAACTTCTTGTTCATTCCTCAATATGGATATTGGGCAAGTGCCATAGCAGCACTGATTACCTTTATGTCTATGATGATCATTTCCTATGTGTGGGGACAAAGGCAGTATCCTATTCATTATAATATAGGTAAAATATTGATTTATCTGGGATTCACCATTGTTTGTTCATTGGTTTCTTTCTATTATTTCAGAACTAATTATCTGGTAGGTAATTTATTCCTCCTTTTATTCCTGGCTTTGATAGTATTCAAAGAAAAAGCAATAGTATCCAAAATCATAAAAAGATCTTAAACTTTGGTCTTTATTTTGCTTGTAAACAAACCTGTTGTTAATTTAAACAATTATTTAAAAAGATATAAATCATAATCCCTTAAAGGTTTTAATTATTATCTTTAACCTAAATATCAAAAACAACTAATAAAACATCTTTTATACATATAATTTATGAAAATTATTGTCCCTATGGCTGGACGTGGTTCCAGATTACGTCCACATACACTGACAGTTCCAAAACCTCTTATTCCTATTGCGGGAAAACCTATCGTACAGAGATTAGTGGAAGATATTGCTAAAGTTGCAGGAGAAAACATTGAAGAGGTAGCTTTTATCATCGGAGATTTTGGCCCTGAGATCGAAAGATCCCTTATTCAGATTGCTGAAAAGCTGGGAGCAAAAGGAAGTATATATTATCAGAACGATCCTCTTGGAACTGCTCACGCCATCAAATGTGCGGAACAATCTATGCAGGGAGATATCGTTATTGCCTTTGCAGATACTCTTTTCCGTGCAGATTTCCAGTTGGACAAAAATTCTGACGGTGTAATCTGGGTGAAAAGTGTTGAAGACCCATCAGCGTTCGGAGTTGTAAAACTGGATAATTACGGTTTTATTACCGACTTTGTTGAAAAACCAACGACTTACGTTTCAGATCTTGCTATCATTGGTATCTATTATTTCAACAGTGCTGAAAAGCTGATGGAAGAAATTAATTATATCATGGATAATGATATTAAAAACGGCGGTGAATACCAATTAACAACTGCTCTTGAAAACCTCAGAGCTAAAGGTGCCAAGTTTACCCTTGGAAAAGTAAACGACTGGATGGATTGCGGTAACAAAAATGCTACTGTAGAAACCAACAGCAAAATCCTTGAATATGAAAGAGAAGCAATGACTCACTATCCTGCTTCCGCTGTGATTGAAAATTCTTTGATCATTCAGCCTTGCTTTATTGGAGAAAATGTAAAAATTTCCAATTCAAAAGTAGGACCTGGCGTTTCTTTAGGAAACAACACAACTGTTGTGAATTCTAATATTGAAAACTCCCTGATTCAGGAAAACACAAGAATTAATCACGGGAACCTTTCCAATTCTATGATCGGTAATTCCGCACAGTATTTCGGGGTTGCCAGAGAAATATCTTTAGGTGATTATTCCGTATTAGATTTTTTATCTAAATAAGGATAGGAAATATTTAACTTAAACATCATATCATCAGGCCACACAAAATGTTTTGTGTGGTTTGGCGTTAATATTGCAACGTATTTTTTAATTAAAAGATAAATACATGAAAAACTGGATCCCATTTCTTTTATTGCTTCTTGCCTTATCATCCTGTAAGACCCGTAATACTGCCCAAAGTGATACTGATCATACACGGGATAGCATTAATGGTGCAAAAAATATAGATAATGGAAATCCAAAAGATGTTAATGAACCGGTGAGAGACAAACTCACTTTTTATGAACATGTATTGATCCCACCCAAATTTGAACAAATCAAAATAGACAGCAAAGTAAGAGTAGAAACAGGAAGCTATGTTCCTACACTGGACGCAACCATCTATATTGAAAATGATAAAAAGGTGTGGATGAATCTGAGAGCTTTGTTCATCAATGCAGCAAGAGGTATCGCTACACCGGAAGGAATAAAGGGCCAGGATAAAATCAATAAAACCTATATAGATTCCGATTTTGACTATCTTAATAATCTGCTGAACGTTAATTTCATTGATTATAAATCGTTGGAAAAGATCTTACTGGGGAGAACTTTTGTAAAGATCAACGACAGACAGTTTGACCTTACTCAAAATGCCCAGGGTTTTAAAATGGTTTCCAATACGAACCAGAAAATCGTTACGGACGAAAAAAACAGAGAGTATAAGGTGGCTCTCCAATACGACACCAATTACGATTTGTTAGCCGTGAATTTAAAAGATATTCTGTCATCAGACGAACTAGATGTTTCTTATAGTGACTGGAATGAATACGGAGGAATACGCCTTCCAAAAAATGTTAAAATAATTATAAAAGGCTCAAAATCTAGTCAGATTTTACTGGAAAACACGAAATTTGACTTTTCGAGGATGGAAACACCTTATTCTGTACCATCCAGTTATAAGAAAATTGAGATTAAATGATTAGAAAATTTAGCTTTTTAATAGGTGTTTTGATGTTCGGACTGCATCAGGGACAGCAGACCAAAGAACAACTGCAGAAGCAGAATGCCGAACTTAAAAAACAAATTGCACAAATAAATACCGATTTAGCCAAAACCAGAAGTGAATCTAAACTTTCCGTAGCCTACCTTTCCAATGTCAACCAAAAATTGGTATTAAGAGAAAAGGTTTACAATAATACGCAGAAAGAAAAAAGATTCATTGAGGATGATATCTACTTACGTCAGCTGGAAATCAACCGTCAGAATAAAGAACTGGCAGTTTTGAGAAAAAACTATGCTGAAGTTTTGGTGAATGCTTATAAAAACAAAGGAGTACAGAACAAAGTAACTTTTATTCTTTCTGCTAAAAATTTAGGAGAAGCCATTCGAAGAGTTCAGTATCTGAAACAATACTCAGACTACCAGGATAAAAAAGCAGCTGAAATCACAAATGCTGCCAATCTCATCAAAAAGACCATTGCCCAAAAGCAAAATTCTGTAAAAGCGAAAGAATCCCTTTTAATTAACCAGCAGAAAGACCTGGCAACCATCAATGCTGAAAGAGCCCAAAAAGAACAATTGGTAGCTGAATTCAAGAAAAACGAATCCAAGCTGACTGCTGAACTTAAGCAAAAACAAGTTCAGTCTAAAGCACTGGAAGGACAGATCAGAGCTATTATTGCAGAAGAGATCAGAATTGCAAAAGCTGAAGAAGAAGCCAGAAGAAAGGCAGAAGCAGAAAAAATACGTTTGGCAAAACTGGCTGCTGAAAGAGAAAAAGCAAGAATCGAAGCGGAAGCTAAGGCAAGAGCTGAAGCCCTTGAAAGAGAAAGAAGACTTGCAGAAGCAGAAGCCAAGAGAGCTGCAGAACTTGCTGCAAAAAGAGCTGAAGAAGAAAGGAAGCGTAATGAAGATGCCGCGAGAGCCGAAGCTAATGCAAGAGATGAAGCCAGAAGAGTAGCCGCTAAAAAAGCTTCAGACGAGGCCAATGCAAGAGCTAAAGAAGCTGCAGATAAATTAGCTGCCGCAAGAGCAGCAGAAGCAGCGCTTACGAAAAGAAAAGAAGAGGAGAAAAAGGCAGCAGAGAGCAAAGCCATGACAAGCTACGGAGTTTCCACCGCTACAGGAAGCAGTTTTGCAGATAACAGAGGTAGATTAGGCTATCCTGCAGACAGAGCCGGACAAATCACTCACCGTTTCGGAAGACAGCCGCACCCGGTTTTCAAAAATATTACTGAAGAAAATAACGGGATCAAAATTTCCGTTCCTTCAGGCGCACGTGCAAAATCGGTGTTCCCGGGATCAGTATCTTCGGTACTGGCCAACAATGACGGAACCAAGACCGTTATCATCAAACACGGAAGTTATTTTACCATTTATTCCAACTTAGGAAATGTAAGTGTTTCCAAAGGGCAGCAGGTTTCATCAGGAACTCCGGTAGGTACGATAGCTCAGGATTTTGATGGTGCTTATACGCTTGATTTCCAAGTATGGAACGGAAGTACACCAGTTGATCCATTAGGTTGGATTTCATATTAAAAAAAGTGTAACTTTGCAAAAATTTTAAGAGATGAATACACTAACAATACTTGCCTTATCTTGGCAGCACATCCTTATCGTAGCAATACTTTTGGTATTACTTTTCGGAGGAAAGAAAATCCCTGAATTAATGAGAGGAGTTGGTTCAGGAATCAAGGAATTTAAAGATGCAGTAAAAGAAGAAGACAAACCAGGTTCTGAAAACAAATCGGCTTCCAATAATAACAATTCTTCCAGCAACTAAAATTCCTTAGAATTAATGAAATTTACTGAGACTGCATGGAAAGTCTTCAATCAAGCTATTGAAGACTATCACGTGTCTGATGACGTTAACACTCTAATTAATAACCCGTTCGAAAAAGATAGTTTGGAACGGATTTTGTATGCAAAGAACTGGATTGATACCGTTCAATGGCATTTGGAAGATATAATTAGAGATGAAAATATTGATCCGGCTGAAGCTCTTCAACTGAAGAGAACAATAGACGCTTCCAATCAAAAAAGAACTGATTTGGTAGAGTATATTGATGGCTGGTTTCTTAATAAGTTTGAAAATATAACTCCTAAACCTGAAGCAAAAATAAATACAGAAACTCCCGCTTGGGCAGTAGACAGGCTATCAATTCTTGCATTAAAGGTTTATCATATGTCGTTAGAAGCTAACAGGGAATCTGCTTCTGAAGAACACAGAAACAACTGCCAGGCTAAGCTGGATGTTCTGCTTACTCAGAAAGAAGACCTATCAACTTCTATAGATCAGTTGCTTACTGATATTGAGAACGGTAACGTTAAGATGAAAGTGTACAAACAAATGAAAATGTACAATGATGAAAGTCTTAACCCAATCCTTTATCAAAAAGGGCAACAAAAATGAAACGACTATTTTTCTTTGGAGTACTTATCATATTAACATCTTCCTGCGCATCGGAGAAGCTTAATCTTTCTCCGTTGTCAAATAATTTTTACAGTGATGCTAAAGGGTCTGATTCAGACAGAAGCTCTAAGAAGAATTTTAATATCAATATCAAACAGAATGTCAATGCTTCTGAAATTTCAAATATGATCTCCACTTTTCCCAAGTTTAAAAACAACGGATTAAATGATGAGATTACCAGTTTGAAATACAGTCTGCAGAATTATTTATATGCTATTGATGCCAGCAATTCTGCCGGAAAAAGCAGAGCCCTTAAAAGCTTCGAAAAATCATACAAAAAAATTCAAAAGCTAAGGCAGAATCTTGACAGAGACGACGATGAAGTTCTTAACAGATATCTGGTGCGTTTAAAAACCAATATTTCTGTTATTGAAGATACTTTGCCAGGAAGTTAAAAACTAATTGAACTATCAATGATTAAAATTCAGGCGGAAGCCAATGTTCCCACAGAGCACGGCACTTTCCGAATGATCGCTTTCTCCGAAAACGAAAACGACTGGATGCCGCATATGGCCATCGTTGCTGAAAATACAGATTTTTCAAAACCGGTCAATGTTCGTTTCCATTCAGAATGTATTACCGGAGAAGTTTTCCATTCAAAAAAATGTGAATGCGGCCAACAATTGGATGCTGCAATGAAATATATCCATGAAAACGGTGGGATTATCATCTACCTTCGTCAGGAAGGAAGAAACATCGGGATCATCAACAAGCTTAAGGCTTACTCACTACAGGAAAAAGGATTGGATACCGTACAGGCCAATCTTGAACTGGGACTTCCTGCAGATGACAGAAACTTTGGCGTAGCCATTGAAATTCTTAATCTATTGGAGGTAAAAGATATCAATCTTCTGACCAATAATCCTGAAAAGGTAAAATATGTGGTAGACAGCAATATTCACCTTAATTCAAGAGTCCCATTACAGATTCCTGCCAATGAAATAAGCAAAGGTTATCTGCAGACAAAAAAAGACTTCTTTGGACATCTTCTTGATGACAATGATAACTAATAAAAATAAAGCCTCAGAATAAATACTCTGAGGCTTTTAATTTTTAATATACTGCTCAAAATACAGGCTTTGTATAAACAGATACCAAGTAGACACTTTGTATCATTTTCTATTATAAATCAAAAGCCCCGAGAGAATTTCTCCCGGGACTTTTTTAATTATAAAAAACTGAAAAGATATTTCTTAGTATTTAGTTACAATTTTAGACTCGTCAATATTGTAATATTTGATTACACTTTTATAATCGTTGTAATCTACGCCAGCACCTTTCGCCATTTTTGCACCACCAGTTCCTGTTCCATTTGCAGGAAGAATAAGAACTCTGAATTTTTTATTCTGATAGTATGATGGGTTAGCTGTTAAGCTGAATGTATTGGTAGAGTTAATATTAATGGTAGCAGCATACTTACTGAATTCATAAATATAATCTACAGCATCGTTATTTCCATTACCTACGTAATAAGTATAAGGAAGAAGTTTCCATACAGGAGAATCTCCGTCAGTACCAATCTGCATATAAATAAGCACCATATCGGATTGTATTAATGGCTTGTTAAAGTCATCACTCCATCTGTAAAGATTGTCATTAACTCTTGTAAAAGTAGGAGATATATCAAATGATTGGTTTATGGTATCATAATCTGTTCCTTGTACTACAGTATCATCGTTATCACAGCTATAAGCGGTAAAACCTACAGCCCCCAGGAATAAGAAGAGAAGTATTTTTTTCATTTTTATTAAAGTTTAGTTATTATTTATATTGCGTATTCAAATCATATACCAAAAATTTCAAAAACTTTGTTTTCCTCACTTTTTTAATTGTATTTTTGTTCTTATTCAAAAAGTCATGAAGAAATTATTATATACTTCACTCTTTATTGCTGCGTTGATAAGCCCTAAGGTGAAAGCCCAGTATCAGCCAAAAAATGCTTCTAAGGAAGATCTGAAAAAAGCTCAGGAATGGGTTGATATCACTTATAAAAATCTTTCTCAGGATGAAAAACTGGGACAGCTTTTTATTGTGGCATTGTATACCAACAGGGGGGAAGATTATATCAGCCAGGTAAGAAATATTGTTACAAATGATAAAATAGGCGGTTTGATTTTAATGCAGGATGACGCAGCAAGGGAAATTAACCTGGTGAATGAATTTCAGCAAAAATCTAAAGTTCCTTTGATGATCGGGATGGATGCAGAATGGGGACTCTATCAGCGAATTGCTACTGCCCACAAATTTCCATGGGCCATGACATTAGGCGCTATCCAGGATAAAAATCTTGTGTACCAGATGGCTGCAAAAATTGCAGAAGATTGCAAAAGAATGGGAATCAATTGGGATTTCGCGCCTGTAGTAGATGTCAACACCAATCCTGATAATCCGATTATCGGCAACAGAAGTTTTGGCTCTGAAGTGAATAATGTCATCACCTCTGCCCTATCCTACTCCAACGGTCTTCAGGATAATAATATTTTAGCGGCTATTAAACACTTCCCGGGACACGGAGATACCAGTACAGACTCTCACCTTGATCTTCCGGTAGTTCCTCATGGTATTGACAGACTTGACGCTGTGGAACTTGCTCCTTTCAAAGCACTGATGAATAAAGGAATTGGCGGTGTAATGGTTGCTCATTTATATGTTCCAAGCTTAGAATCAGAAAAAGGAATTCCGGCCTCTGTTTCTAAAAACATTATTACAGGAGTACTGAAAGATAAACTAGGCTATAAAGGTTTAATCATTACAGATGCATTAAATATGGGCGCTGTGGCGAATAAATACCAGCCGGGCGAACTGGATGCTATGGCCTTTAAAGCAGGAAATGACATTATGCTTTTCTCTCAAGGTGTTTCTGAAGGCAAAAAACTGATCCAGAAAGCTCTTGATAAAGGAGAAATTCCACAATCCAGAGTGGAAGAAAGTGTGAAAAAGATCTTGTTGACAAAATATTTTCTTGGTCTTACCCAATACACTCCTAAAAATCCTGAAAATATCAATAAGGATCTAAATAATGATTCTCACACCCAATTGGTACAGAATCTTTATTCCAATGCCCTGACTTTATTAAAAGACGAAAAGAAATTGCTTCCTCTTACAGGAAAACAGATTTATTATGTTCCTCTTGAAGAAGCTCCTTACCAGACTTTCGCCAACAGATTGGGAAATAATATTATCATTAAAAAAGCAGGAGAAATTAAAACTATTCCGGCGGGATCCACAGTTATTGTAGGTTTCCATAAAGATAATTCTACGGCTTACAAACCTTATAAAATTTCAGCAGAATCTAAAAAAGTACTTTCTGATCTTACCAAAAATCAAAATGTCATTCTGAATGTATTCGGGAGTGCTTATGCCTTAAAGGATATTGATATTTCAAAAGTTTCAACCGTTCTTGTTTCATATGAAAACAATGATGATTCTATGAATGCAACTGCGGATGCTTTCAATGGAAAAACAAAAATATGGGGAAAACTTCCGGTACTGGTTAATGATCAATTGAAACCGGGAATGGGTATAGATCTTCCTATGACAACCTCAACAAAAACCAAATAATACAAAATTAAAACAACAATAATCTAATGAAAATAGGCATACTTTGCTACCCTACCTATGGAGGAAGCGGAATTGTAGCAACAGAATTAGGAATGTCACTTGCCAACAAAGGCTATGAAGTACACTTCATCAGTTCTGCACTTCCTGCAAGATTAGATATCACCAACCCGAATATTTTCTTTCACAGGGTCAATGTTCAGACCTATCCGCTTTTCCAGTATCAGCCTTATGATATTGCACTAAGTTCGATGATCTACAGGGTTGTCAATCTTTATAAACTGGATCTTCTTCATGCACATTATGCCATTCCTTACGCATATGCGGCATTTACGGCAAAACAAATGCTCAAGGAAGACAATAATGATATTCCGTTGGTCACTACATTACACGGTACAGATATTACCCTTGTAGGCCAGCACCCGAGTTATAAACATGCGGTAGAATTTTCGATCAATCAGTCTGATGCGATTACTTCGGTTTCTGAAAGTCTGAAAAAAGATACCCTTCAGTTTTTCAATATCAAAAAAGAAATTCAGGTGATTACCAATTTTATTGATAATTCTGAATTTGATGACTGCTCTGAGTGCCAGAGAACACAGTTTGCCAATCCGGATGAAAAAATTCTGATTCACGTGTCTAACCTTCGTCCTGTAAAACGGGTAGACGAAGTGCTGCAGATCTTTAAGAATGTGGAAAGAAAAGTGAAATCCAAGCTGATCATCATTGGTGAAGGTCCTGATATGGAAAAAGTAAATCAGTTCCTGGAAGAAAATCCTGAGCTTATTTCCAAAATCCGCCTTTTAGGAAAGGTGAATGATCTCTATAAAATTTTACAGCTTTCGGATGTATTTCTTCTGCCTTCCGAGCAGGAAAGTTTCGGTCTTGCAGCGTTGGAAGCCATGGCAGCGTATACTCCGGTGATCAGTTCCAATGCAGGAGGAATTCCTGAGGTGAACATTCAGGGAGAAACCGGATATCTTGCTGAAATCGGAAATGTGGAAGCGATGAGCAACTACACCATCAAGCTGTTGAGTAACGATGAACTTTTAGCCAAAATGAAGCAAAATGCGAAAGATCAGGCAATAAAATTCGATTTGAAAAACATTCTTCCTATCTATGAGAAAATGTATAGAACAACCATAGAAAATTTTAATAAGGAGCTGACGAAAGTATAATATTTCTATTATATTTACGTCACACTTATGACGGAAAAACTACTTCAATATCTTTGGAACTATAAGGTTTTCAAACATTTTGACTTCAAGGATATTGAAGGAAAATCCGTTGAGATCATCCATTTCGGAAAATGGAACAAAAATGCAGGCCCTGATTTTCTTGACGCTAAAATCAAAATCAACGGCTTACTTCTCGCAGGAAATATAGAACTGCATGTACGCTCTTCAGACTGGATTTTCCACAATCATTCCCAGGATCCCAATTACCGCAATATTATTCTTCATGTTGTATTCCAGCACGACATAGACATTCATGAACTTATCGGAAAGCAGGTTCCAACCTTGGAACTTCAAAGTTATATCGATAAAAATATTCTTTGGAAATATGAAAAACTTACGAATGGCGATGAATTTATTGCCTGCGAAAAGATTTTTGATCCGAAAAAAATCCCGGTCAATTTTTATGAAGAAAGTATACTGAAAAAACTGGATGAGAAATCTTCAGAACTTGAACAGAGTTTACATCAATATAAAAATAATTTTGAAGCCGTTTTATTTCACAGTTTTGCCTACTCATTCGGGTTAAAAGTAAATGCTTCTATTTTCCGGCAGATTGCAGAAAGTATTGATTACAGTATTATCAATAAAATACGTCAGAATCCCCTTCAGCTTGAAGCGTTATTATTTGGAATTTCAGGATGGCTTGAGAAACCCCAGGACGGGCAGATGACAATATGGAAAAGAGAATTCGATTTTATCAAGGCAAAATTTTCCATTTCTGATTTACAATTTCATCCTAAGTTTTTAAGACTAAGACCACCGAATTTTCCAACAATCCGGTTGTCACAATTGGCTGACCTGTACAGGCAGCAGAATTTATTTTCAAAAATCATGGAAGCAAGAAGCGCAGAACAGCTGTACACTATTTTCAGCTCTGTAAAAGCTTCTGAATATTGGGATTTTCATTTTAATTTCGGGAGTATTTCCAAAGTACAGCCTAAAACACTGAGCCAAGATTTTGTTGATCTTCTCATTCTAAATACCATACTTCCTTTACAATATACTTATCACAGATATCATAAGGAAGATATTGCAGATGAAATTATTGCACTATACAAGACAATTTCCGGAGAGAAAAACACCATCATTACGAGCTGGAAAAAACACGGATTAAAGGTTAGCAATGCGCTGGAAAGTCAAAGTCTTATCTATCATTATAAAACCTATTGCGAGCCGAAAAATTGCTTAGCCTGTACTATAGGCTATAAACTCTTAAAAGAATAACCTTATCCGGGCAGTTTTGTCGATTAAAATCTTTGTCAAAAAAATTCCTTAACTTTGATTGATAGATTCAAACTTTTAAATAACAATCTGGAAATGCTGAGTAATATTCGTCATAAAATGGAAAGAGAATGGTTTGGTGTACTGACCAGAATGGGAGCCAAGCTGGGAATTCCTGTTTCTAAATTGAGAGTTTTCTTCATCTATTCTACTTTCGCTACAGCTGGATTTTTCTTTCTGATCTATCTGGGACTGGCATTCACCCTTTGGATTAAAGATATTTTCATCACCAGAAGACCAAGTGTCTTTGATTTATAAATTATGAAATTTTTACCGATTACTTCCGCAGAAGATCCTAGAGTTCAGGAAATCTATACTTCTTATACTACCACTTTTCCTGTAGACGAACAAAGAGATAAAGATCAGTTTGAAAGTTTATTTACAAATCCTTATGTGGAATTCATGTCTGTTATCCACGAATCGGAAGCTATTGGCTACCTCATCCTGTGGAAGCTGAGTTCTTTTGTTTTTGTAGAGCATTTTGAAGTTTTTGAAGCATTCAGAAGTAAAAAACTGGGATCTCATATTATGAATCATTTATCAGAAAATTACCCAAGTATTATTCTGGAAATTGAACCTGCAGAATTGAGCGAAGATGCTTCAAGACGGTATTCTTTTTATCAGAGAAATAATTTCAGTCTGATTGATACTACTCATGTTCAGCCGAGCTATGGCGAAGGGAAAAAATCTTTAAACTTATGGCTGCTGGCCAATTATACTCCTGAAAATATAGAGGAAGCCAAAAAAGAAATTCATAAAATTATTTATGCTTAAAATATAAAACGCCGGAATAGTCTTCCGGCGTTTTTATTTTCTATTTCTTGACCACAAAAGGCACAAAAGTTTTAAACACTTAAGTTTTTAGAGCAAAACTTTATGCATAATGAGTTCACCTAAGTTTTGTGAAAATCTTTGATTTCAATCTTATGTGAGCTTTTATGAGGTATAATTTTAAACTCACATAACTGTACAAAAGTGTTTTAAAATGAGTCCTTTTGTGACTTTTGTGGTTTTATAAAGTTTATCAGACAACTTTTTCTATTAATTTACTTCATACTCCAGTTTGATGGTAATACTGGCTTCTTTTTCTTTGGATGAAGTATTGAAAGTTCCACCGTAAGAGTAATCTTCATTGGAATTGGGTGCCGTAATCTGAATTACACCCATGGTTGCCTTCTTGAGATTTCCGAGACTGCTTCCAGAATTTTCTGCAATTTTTTCAGCACGTTCTTTAGCATCTTTTGTAGCACTGGCAATCATTTCCTGTTTTACTGTAGCCAGCTTGGTGTAGAAATACGCTGGTGAAGAAGAAGTGAATTCAATGCCACGGTTGATAATCTCGGTAATATTTCTGGAAAGGTTTTCTATTTTTCCCACTTCTTTACTTTCAATAGAAACTTTTTGGGTGAGATTATAACCGGAGAATTCCCCTTGTACATAGTTTCCGTTTGAATCATTATAGCTTCTGAACTGTTTCTGAATATCTACGGAAGAAAACACGATCTCTTTCTGTTGTATCCCTTTTGAAAGCAAATAGTCATTAATTACTTTTCTGTCTGTCGCCAGTCCATCGTAGGCAGATTTGAGATCCACATTATTTTTGGAAAAGCTTCCGGACCAGGTGATCAGATCTGATGTAAACTGTTTGGTTCCTAATCCTGTCACGGAAATGGTATTTTCAGATTTATTCCTGTTTTTAATAGCATTTCCCAAAAAACCGAGACCTACTACAAAACCTAATGCTGCAATAGCTACTGCAAAAATGTTTTTATTCATAAAATGTGTGAATTTGGATTGTTACATTATACTGTATCAATTTCTATTCCAACATTTTAAGAATTTATTAACATTTACATTACTTTTGATCCTGGTTTACTCTCTCCAGAAAAAGCGGAACTGTCTCTTCCAGTCTCAGCATGACCCCCTAAAGATTTCTTGCTTTTACATAGGTTCGTACCTGAGGTTTTGCTAAAAACGAAAATTGAATAAATTCAGAGATTCTGTCACCGGGAATTCCTGCTCTAATAAAATATTCGTCATCTATTCTGTCCCGAACCCACGCAATATGTTCCTGCAGATCATCATACCGATATTGTCTTTTCTGTCTTCTGGCTTTACCGCTTATCAGATCATATACGCCCTGAACATTCAGGTTTCCCAAAAGTATCGGTAAAAGCACACTTTTTACTTCTGCCGGTTTTTCTCTCATTTTTCCGACCGGCTGCGGAAGACCGACGGCATCTCTCACCTGTTCTCCTTTATCTACTTTAGCTACAATCCGGGAATCTGTTTCCAGATCTCCGGTGAGTTTTTTTACAATCTTTACTTCACCAACATCTCTCGGGATCTGATAAAGGGTAACAAAGAGCGGCAGGTTGGCATCACTGGTAAGAACTTTTCTGGAAACTCTTCTGAAATCTTCTTTTACAAATCTTAATTCATCATTAGGATTGGCATCAATAGAAAATATACCTTCAGAATCAGAATATACTTTTTTATCCGTAGACATGTTGATAACAATTACTTTACTTAAATTCTCTCCATTGTCATCTACGATTCGCCCTGTCACTTTCTGCTGAGAAAAAATAAAAGTACTGCACAGAAGCATCAGGAAAAGAAAAAACTTTCTCTGTCCGGATGTTTCAATATTTTCAGTAAAATAACCCAACTTCTGATTTTTATATATTATTCTTTAATTCCTTCTAATTTGTTTGTCTTACTGTATTCCCCGAAGGCAATTTTAAGTTCATATTCAATGACAGTGACACTAAAATCTTTACGGTATCTTTTCGCCAATGAACGGGTTTTATCTGCATACAGAAGAAATGCATCAATTTGTTCTTCATCCATTCCGTACTTTTTAAGGAACCCCAGATTTACTTCATTCTTAACCCTCCTGAGGAAATCCCGGGTTTCATTGTAATTGGCTTTGGTAACCTTAGGCTGTGCCAATTTCTTTACAGCATTAAATACGCCAAACAAATTGACCTGCCCTGCATTGAAATCATGACCTGTAAAAGTTTTGGATGTGGTGTTATTGGGTAAAGGCTGATTCAGCGGACTTCTCATATAATCGTCCATATCTGATTTTAAAGCCTGAAGTTTTCTGGATTCATTATAATGCTGATTATCTTTTGCCAGATTTCCGGTAGGTCTATACTTAATCCTGACCTCAGGAATCTGAATTTCCATCTTCTTCAGAATTATGTTGAACGGAGCATCGATCTCTTCTTTGGTCAATTTTTTATCAACTCGGTAATATCCTTCTTTTACAAATCTGATCTCATCATTTTCTTTAGCTTCGATTTCAAATTTTCCGGACATATCACTTAATACACTTCTATTCCCTGTGATATTAACAACCAGTACAGGAGCTAAATCAAGGTCATCGCCTGTTATTACCTTTCCTGATATTTTTTGCTGTCCCCACAATACTGAAGCGATACAAAAAAGCACTAATAATAAAACTCTTCTGATATATTTTATTTCCATATTATCTTTGAGTTTGCGGAGCACGATAAGATGAAATTCTTGTCAGGACAAAACGCTGAAACCTGTTCAGATCCGCATCACTGCAGAATCCGTATTTCAGGATTTTTTTCCTTTCAAAACCGCCTGCAAAAACATAATAGATAAAATGTTCTATCAGAGGTTTCTCAATTTTAAGATTGGTAAAATAATCATCACCAAGGCTTGCTCTGATGTACTTCATTAAATCTACATCATCCCATTTATCTTTCACTTTCCCAATAGAAAATCCCTGGCCTTTCGGCTGTACAAATTCCCCGGGTTTTGCGGCCAGTATTCTGGGATCTGATTTCTGAGCAATATACCGATCCATTTCTTTGAGCAGTTTTTCAACCTTTTGAGGTTTATTATAAAGTTTTGAATCAATTTTAAGGTTTCCGGTGAGCCCCTGTTTCACTTCCACTTCAGGAATCTGAATAGTCTGGCGAACCATACTTATATTCATCGGAGATTGTGTATTTTCCTGGGAAACTATTTTGGTGATACGTTCATAACCCGCTTTTATAAAACGAAGTTCATCTCCCTGTCTTCCCGAAATCATAAAATGACCATCCCTGTTTGAAACTACGATCTCATCAGTTCTGATATTGACAACATTCACATCCTGCATTTCAGTGCCGTTTTCGGAAATGATTTTACCAAATATATAGCTTTGGGCCTGGGTATGAATAAAAAGAATAAAGGATAAGAAAAAGAATAGTTTAAGTTTCACGGGCTATTTTTTATAAAGCAAAGCTAAAATTATTTTTAATGTATCCCATAAGTTTAACCACAGTTAACGCGTTTTAATATTTCTTTTTGATTTTTACCCTGTAAACTGTTAAATAGCGTAATTAAATTGTTAAAGTTTCTTTTAAATTTTAGCTAACTTGCAGTCTCAATTCTCTTTTAACAATGCAAAATTCTTACACAGTCATCAATGCTTCTGCCGGATCCGGGAAAACCTATGCCCTGGTACAAAGGCTTCTGATGATCTGTCTCCGCTACCCTAATCAGCAGCAGTCGATCAGGAATATTCTCGCGCTTACTTTTACCAATAAAGCAGCGAACGAGATGAAGGAAAGAATTTTATCGTGGCTGGGAAATTTTTCAGCTAAAGATTATGCAGAAAATACGGATCTGAAAAACATCCAGAAAGCATTTGAAGAACAGGGCCTGAAAATTACCATCGATGACCTTCATCAGCGTTCTAAAAAAATGCTGGATTATGTTCTCCACAATTATTCCACACTGAATATCGGAACGATTGACCGTTTTAACTCAAGGCTGGTAAGAAGTTTTTCCTATGAATTGGGACTGGCTAAAAATTTTAACCTTGAAATTGAAGCTGAACCGTTTCTGATAGAAGCCGTTGATAAGATGCTGGATCAGATTGGTGAGAATGAGACTATTTCCAATTCTTTCATGGATTATGTAGACTACAGTCTTGAAAACAATGAAAGGATCAATCTTAATAAAAATCTTTATGATTCGGCTAAGGAATTTGTAAAGGATATTCACTATGAGCATCTGAAAAGCAATAAAAGCTTTGACGATGCCAGTTATGAGAATATCAAGAATACGCTTCGTAAAGAGATTGTTCTCAATAAAAAACAGTCTGCAGAGCTTGCCGCAAGTTCTATTGAATTATTCAGATCAAGAAATATTGATATTGAAGATTTTGCTCAGGGTAAAAACGGAATCGGAGGCTTTTTTACTAAGGTTATCGATTTTTATCAGCAGAAAAGAACTGGTTTTCCTTTCCCTACTACGCAGGAAGACTCTGTTATCAATAATTATAGAAAGGGAGCGTCTTCAAAATCGAAACATAAAGAGTCTGAAATTTTCGAAATCCTGGATCAACTTCTCGACAACAGAATGAAACTTATCATTCTGTATATTGAAACTCAAAAGAAAGAAAAAGTTTTGTCTGCTCTTCTTCCTTTAAAGGTAAACAAAGATATTCAGGATGAACTTCAGAAAATTGAAGAAGAAAATGATCTTGTTCTGCTTTCCAAGTTTAATATTCTGATCAATGAAAATCTTAGAAATGAACCTTCAGCTTTTATTTATGAAAAAGTAGGTTCACAGTTTCAGCATTATTTCTTTGATGAGTTTCAGGATACATCAGAACTGCAGTGGCAGAATTTTGTTCCGCTGAGAGATCACAGTGTTTCTACAGAATACACATCATTTACATTGGTGGGCGATCCCAAGCAAAGTATTTACCGGTTTCGTGGCGGGGAAAGCAAACTGATGCTGGATATCATCAACAAAAAAGAATTTTCACCTAAAGAAGCTGATCTTCTGGTATTAAAGGATAACTGGAGAAGTGCCAGAAACATTGTACAATTCAACAATGAACTGTACCGTTTTCATTCTGAAGGATTGCTGGAAGAACATCAGAATATTTTCGGGGCAGATGCTGAGCAAAATCCAAAATCCCAAATGGAGGGACGCGTAAAGGTAAATCTGATCGAAAATCTTACGAATGAAGAATTTTACAATGATACTTCAGAAAGGATGCGGAAAGATATCCAGGAATGTCTGGATAATGGTTTCAAGTTTTCTGACATCACCATTCTTTGCCGTGGAAATTTTGATATTTTCAGTTATTCTCAGAAACTGGGAGCTTTAAAAGTCAGCTATAAAGGAGAAGAAACCAATATTAAAACGATTTCTGATAAAGGCCTTACACTGGAACTTTCCAATACGTTAAAGGCTGTTATTGAATTTCTTCGCTGGGAGCTCAATCCTAAGAATAAACATTGTCTGATTATGATGATGTACCATCTGAATACACTCGGAAAAATTGATATGCCGGATTTCACTTTAGGAATGAAAGAAATTCTGGATATTGAAGGGCATGAAGAAATTCTACAGTTTATCCAGCAAAAATATTCGCTGCAGCTTAAACAGGATAACTTTCCGAGATTCAATCTTTATAATTTTATTGAATATTATATCAACGAATTTTCTGTTGAAAATAAAGAAACAGACTTTTTACTGAACTTCCTGGAAATGCTTTTCAACTTTACGCAGAACGCAGGTGCCAGTACCAAAGAGTTTCTGAAATACTGGGATGAAGAAGCTTCTTCATACACTATTCAGGCTTCGGAAAATATCGACGCTGTCCAGATTATGACGATCCACAAGTCTAAAGGACTGGAATTCCCGATTGTTTTTATCCCAATGATGAACAAAAACCGGGACAGTGAATTTACCAACTGGTTTGATACCAATGAAAATGAAGCTTTAAAATCGGTCAACATCAACCAGTTCAGTAAAAACTTGGAAGCTTATGATGATGAAATTCTGTTTTTCAACACAAAGAATTCTTATAAAAACCTGATCGACAGATTGTGTCTGCAATACGTGGCTACCACCAGGCCTGTTGAACAGCTGTTTTTCTATCTGCAAAAGGCGAATAAGACCTCTAATAATCTTGAGCTTTTAGAATTTCTTCAGACAAAAAATCCTGAACAGGCTGACGAGTTTGATGTGTACCAGGTAAATCCTGCAATGCTGAAGAAATATTCGAAAGATAAAAGCTCTTCTTTTAAAACCCAGAATATCCAGAACCTGAAGAATGTTAATGAAAAAAGTACATCCATCAAAATTGCTACGCCGTCTAAAAATTATCAGGTAAGAAATGAAAAGGTAAGAATCGGGCTTTTTGTGCATGAACTTTTATCGAAGATCAATACAGAAAGAGATATAGTGAAAGTATTGGACGGTTATGCTTTGGAAGGGCAGATTACACTGGAGGAAAAAAATGAAATACAGATTACATTACAGGAAATTGTCAGAACGTATGCAGAATTTTTTGATGAAAAATGGGAAGTAATCAACGAAAAAGATATCATGATCTCTGAAAGAGGAGAAAGCCATATTTTCAGGCCAGACCGTGTTTTAAAGGGTGAAGAAGGTTATATAATTGTAGATTTCAAAACCGGTGAACCAAAAGCGAAAGATGAAGCACAGGTAGAAGGATATAAAAACATTCTTGAACGTCTGGGCAAAAAAGTACTCAAAACTCAGATCATTTATCTGTAATCTGAAGATTTACAAAACATTACTGTAACAATTTTTCACAAAAATTGTTCAAATATAAAAAGGTTTTAGTATTTTTATTCTAAGACGAGTACAATCATACAGTCTTTGATTATATTTTGTTTTACAACTAACCAACCATGAGAATATACTTGAACTCCTTTTTTATAAGCCTGATTATCATGTTATTTACGACAGTGGTCACTTACAATATTGTTGATTGCTTAGACCCGCCCGTTACCCCAGATGACCACCATTTTGGGCCCGCTGAAAATATTGCCAACTCTTTATTTCTAAGTTTTGTATTGGGAGCGGTGGTTTTTATTTCTGCTGTCAGAATTCAAAGGCGGCCGTATAGGAAATAATTCATTATCATAACAAAAAAACCGCTATTCTTAAGAATAACGGTTTTATATTTTGAAGAATTTTCAATCTTAAGCAGTTGTATCAGGAGTAAATACTCTCTGTGACAATTCCTGATCAAAAAGGTATAATGCAGATGGATTATCGCACACCATTTTGATTTTTGTTACGTATTGAGAAGCACTCGCTTCTTCTTCTACCTGTTCGTTGATAAACCACTGCAGGAATGATGTTGTTGCAAAATCTCCCTCTTCATTTGCATTTTTTACAATATTGAAAATACTTTTAGTTACGACTTTCTCATGTGCTAATGCTTTCTCAAAAATATCCGTTGCGTTTTCGAACTCATGTGGAGGTTTTGGAATTTCTCCAATGATAATTTCTCCTCCTACATCATTCAAATAATCAAACATTTTATCTGCATGCATCAATTCTTCTTTGCTCTGTACTCTGAAATAGTTGGCAATTCCATCCAGATCTTTTCCTGAAAACCATGCAGACATTGAAAGATAATATTGAGCGGCGTATTGTTCGTGGGCAATTTGTTCGTTAATTAATTTTGCAATTTTTTCGCTAACCATACGTATTAAATTTATAGTCAAAAATAGGGAATAAAAGCCCTAAATCAAAAGTTTTAAAGAAAATTAATACAAAAAGGATGGAAAAACATCCACCCTTAAAACATTAAAAAACTAAAATTACAAACTGTTATTTTACTTCAGCAGTTCCTGTATTCATCGGCTTTTTCATCATTCTTCTTTCTTTCATAGCCATCTTCATTTTCTCTGCTTTTGCTTTTCTGTCAGCCTGCCATTTATCATATTGATCAGGAGTAAGGATTTTTTTCATATCAGCATCCATTTGGGCTCTTTTGGCGTGCATTTCCTGCATTTTAGCTTGTCTGTCTGCCTTATGCTTGTCAAACTCTGCCTTCATTTCCTCTTTTCTTTTATCCTGAAGTACCTTTATCTGAGCTACCTGAGAAGCATTAAGATTAAGGTCTTTTTGCATCTGGTCTAAATGTTCCTGTTGTTTTTGCTCCATTCTCTGCTTCATTTCAGCAGCTCTTGCCTGTTTGTCCTGCGGAGTTGTAGTTTGTTGTGCCATTGCAAAACTTCCCATTCCGATAAATGCTATTGCTAAAACTAATTTTTTCATCTTTTTAAAATTTAATTAATTGTTATTTTGTTATTATACCTTTTTGATAATGAATTAAAACACAAGTTAAATTAACAAATTCATAAATAATGTTAAATTTTAACAAAAACAAATTAAAAAAACAACAAAAAAAGGACAGATTATAAAAACCTGCCCTTCACACCACTTAAATATAATATATGAAAATTAATTCTTTACTAAACTGCCTCTAAAACCACCACCGCTATTTCCACGGTTTTCCTGTCTAGGTGCAGAACTTTCAGATCTTTGTCTGAAGCCTCCTCCATTGTTTCCTCTGAAGCCGCTATTGTTTTCTCTTTTAGGAGCTTCTTTTCTTACTTCACTATTCCCTCTAAATCCGCCGCCATTATTATTTCTGAAGCCTCCGTTATCATTATTTCCTCTGTTTCCTCCATTGTCAGAATTTCCCCGGAAGCCGCCTCCGTTACTGTTTCTGAAACCACCATTATTATCATTTCTGAAACCGGAATTATTGTTATTTCCGTTATTTCCACGGAATCCTCCTGAATTCCCATTGTTTCCCGTGTTTCTGAAACCGTTATCCGGTCTGCTGCCTCTTCTGATAATATCAAAAGTAGGATTATCCATGCTACGGAATCTTGAGCGGTCTACCCTGTAAACGTTGATATTAATATTTCTATATCTTGGCATTACCGTATATCTCGGTACGTAATACGTTCTTCTGTAATTCTGGAAATATACGATTGGGCTGGAACCTCTGTAATAGTTATTCTGGAAAACCACAAATACTCTTGGTCCTAAAATTCTTTCCAGTGCATAAAACCTGTCATAATACCATCTGTCCGGATTATATCTGTAGAAATTATTCCATGCTGTGAAACTTGCAAACAGATTATTCAATCTCATAATCTGGTCTACCTGCCATCTGCTTAATCTGTTCTGTACGAAAAATCCGTTCCAGTCGATATTGATAATACTTCCTCTGTAGTCGTTATAATAGCTTTGGTAATAATTACTTGGATAATAGTCCTGAGGATAATTGTAATAATAATCGTCAGGGAAATAATTTCTATCATCTTGGTCACTGTAATAACCTCCATCATTCTGATAATAACCGTCATCATCCCAACCATTATTCGGATATTGCTGAGCAGACGTCAAAACGCCCAACCCAAAAGCTAATCCCAAAAATATTTTTTTCATCTCTATAGTCGTTAATTGGTTAATATATAGCAGAATATCTTAATTCTATCTTTTTGATACAAATAAAAAAAAGAAGTTAAATCATAAGATTAAACTTCTTTTAAAATATTTTTAACTATCTGATAATCAAGTGTAAAATTTACGCTCTTCCGCTATCTTTTATCCAATGTGCAATTTTTTTGTTGAAAGAGGTTTTCTCTTTCAGATCTTCAAGTTTTATATGCATTCTGTAACGCCAATAGTGTGGAAAAACCGCCGGATTGTTGATTCTTTCATTGTCCATTTTCTTATTGGTAAGCTCAGCATCTGTTGCCAGAAACTCCTGCAGCGGGAAAATAGCAAGCATAGCCTCATTATACAAATGCTGCTTCATAATGATTTCAGCAAGGTGGGGATTGAGATCTTCAGGTGCCTTTCCGTATTGTATCAGCTGTTGATTGTAATATTTCTGTGTCAATACAGGATCTTCTTTCCACCATTGTCTCAACGTTGAACTGTCATGGGAAGAAGCTGTCACTACATTCATATAGTTTGCATTCTTAGGATTATAGAACGGAATATTTTCAGAAGGCATTCTTTGTACTTTTAATGCTATGATGGCCAATTCGTCCATTACAACAGGTACACAGGCAGGAACCATTCCCAGGTCTTCACCACAGATCAGCATTTTAGTAGCATTCAGGATAACAGGAAGTTTCTCCATGGCTTTTTCAAACCACAAACGGTCCTGTCTTCTGAAGAAGTAGTCGTGGTAAAGGTCATATATACTTTTCTGTTCCGATTCGGGAAGGTATTGATAAGACTCTGTATTGTAAACATTAAATCTGGGATGGTAAACCGTCTTCCCATTTCTTTCTTCCGGTAAAAACAAAACATTGGCACAAAGGGAAATCAATTTCTCTTCAATAGATCCGTATGATTTTTTCTTAAAGAAGTCAACGAGTTTTCTCTGGGTATTAAATTCTTCTTTAAAAGTATAGGTACCATCTTCATTACGGTTCATCAACTCAAGAGCTTTTGCGCTTTCTTCTCCAAAATAATCCCATAAGATCTTATTGTTGATAAAAGGCTTACAATACCTGTCAAAATTAAACGGAATCTGCCAGGCCTTGAATTCATCCAAAACAATAGGGACAGCCGGGTAAAAGTATCCTAAAATTCCCTGTACAGCAGAGACCGGCATTCTCCATATTCTGAAGAATCCCAAAATATGATCGATTCTCATGGCATCAAAATACTGTTCCAGTGCTTTGAACCTGTTTTTCCACCATTTATAATCGTCTGCTTTCATGGCTTCCCAATTATAAGTCGGGAACTCCCAGTTCTGTCCCAACTCAGTAAACTGGTCAGGTGGTGCACCAGCCTGAAAATCCATTCCGAATAATTCCGGTTCTGTCCAGGCTTCTACAGAATATCTGTAAATACCAATGGGAAGATCTCCCTTCAACGAAACTCCCAGGTTATGGGTATAATCAACAGCATCTTTCAGCTGTACATGTAACTGATACTGTACCCAGGCATGAAGCATTGAGATATCATAGTCTTTATTCTTCGTTGTAAAAAACTGTGAAATCTTTCCTGCAATATATTTTTTGTGAGTTTTCCACTCGTTGAAATTAGGTGTTTTATATTTGTCTCTCAAAACACAGAATGCAGAATAAGGAACAAGCCAATATTCATTATCCTTGATGAATTTCTTGAAATTTCTGTCTTTATAAATTTTATCTTTTTCCTTGTTGAAAATGGCTGTAAGATATTTCCATTTGCCTTCAATCATCTTTTCATAATCGATCAGATCCAAAGAGTTTAATTTCTCTTTTTCAGACAGATAGTCATCAACTAATTCTTTCGGTAAAGAATAATCAAGGTTTTCTAAAGAGATATACTGCGGATGCAGCGCATAAACAGATACTGCTGCATAGGGATAAGAATCTGTCCATGAATAATTAGCTGTTGTATCATTGATGGGAAGAATCTGAATAATTCCAAGACCGGTTTCTTTCGTCCAGTCTGCCAGTTTTTTAATATCTGTAAATTCCCCTACTCCGAATCCATCTTCACTTCTCAATGAGAATACAGGAATTGCGACACCGGCATCATGATACATCTGATATCCCTTAAATCTAAAATAATGATTGGAAACTACCTGCAGCACATCACTCAGCGGATTAGCAACTGTAAATCTGTTTTCTCCCGTTTCTACATCTATAACCCTGTTTTCTTTCGTATCATAAATACAATATTTAAACTGGATAAATTCATTCTCCGGAATTTCAACAGAAGTTTCCCACATTCCGAAATCTGTCTGATTAAGATGAACAACTTTGTCATAGCTCCAGTTTCCCAGTGATGCTGTACTTCCGAAAAGAACAATCCTCCAATCCTTATTATAAATAGGGACCTCTATTCTGAACAGATGGGTATGTTTTTTTAAAACCGTAACTTTTTCGGGAATAAAATCGTGCAGCTTATTGTAAAGAATTTTATTATTTAAATAATTCTCAGGAAAGTTTTTGTTATTCCATTCATCAAAAATGATAAACTCCTTATAATTATGTGGAAAACTCAAATGATGCCCCACAAATTCTTCTCTTAATACATTCCCTTTTTCATTCACCACCCGGTAATGATAAGAAATGAGTTTTGAAAAATAGTCTACTTCGCATTTCCATAAACCATTCTCCGCATAAAACATAGTATGGACATGTACGGTATTCTCGTCTTCACCAAATACCAGCTGCAAATTTTCTCCAGCATTTACAATATATCCTACATTAAAGTATAGTTTCATCTATATTTTTTTATAAAAGTACATTTTAATATCGAAAAATAAAACTTATTGGATATCAAATAATCATTAAAAAACCTTCTCAAAATAATTTGAAAAGGTCTTTATATGCTAATTTATAGCACTCTATTATCTTGTAACTAAAATCTTTTTATTGAATATGGCTTTTCCTGATTCATCAGCAATATTTACAATATATGCTCCGGTTACCAATCCTTTAAGGTATACTTTTTCATCCGTTGAGCCATTTTTCACCGATAAACTCTGATTCATTACATTTTTACCTGCCATATCAAAAATGTTCAGTTTAATGCCACCTTTTAAATTATTATTAACATGAACGTTGATATAGTGTTCATCAACTCTTGTCGGATAAATATCAAGATTAGCAGCCAGAGTATTTACTGTTGAAGATTTATCATTAGCAAAATATTTACTTGCCAAATCGTAAATATGAAGTCCTTGTTCTCCCGGAAGCTGTTTAGCCTGCAAAGTTGTCAGATCTACCTCGTATAAAGCACCTCCCTTTGCACTTGCTATTACCACTTTCCCCTGAGCATTTACAGCAGAACCATTTACGGAATAATTATCAGGAATGCCAGCAATTTTACCTATAAATTGCGCTTTTAAATCTTTAGTCAGAACTTTGAAAACATTTCCTGAAGCAGCAAAAACATAGAAGTTATTATCTGCATCAGCAATCATATCACCGCCAAAACCAGTTTCCATAGCCGTAAAAGAATTTCTTCCGTTAGAAGGGTCATCTTTAATAATTCCAAGATCAGTCACAGTGTATTCTCCTGCTTTTTTGCTGATTTCCAAAAACTGTGTCCCCGCATTATTGACAGCATAGATGTTACCGTTATATCCGGTTGCCATTCTGGTAATATGAGAATTAATATCACATGATGATACTTTTGCCACCTTATTTTCCACTAAAGTAATTTCCTTTGTCTTCGGATTCAACACATAGATATTCGAAGAAAACATAGGCATGTATATCAGATTATTGTTCGAAGAATCATAGGCAAGAGCTGCTAATGTTACAGATTGAGAATGATTGTAAGAATTTTTGTCTTCTGCTACAACACCTTTTCTTGCTTGGGAAAACACCTTTGCTGAAGAATCGGTAGTGAAAAACTTCTCTCCTGAAGTTCCATTAGTGCCATCAATTGCACGAAAATCATTGAATGTAATACTTTGGGTATCTTTTCCTGTAATCGCAAAGAAATCCTGCTGTGCTTGCGCATTTATACCTAACAACAGTAAAAATAGAGGGAATAAATGTTTTTTCATAGTATATATTTTTAGATTCGTAACTGTTTTTACCTTACTAAGTTACACAATTTTAAATTACAAAAACAAAAATCTCTGGTAATTGAATAAAGTTGCTCACCCATTAAAAATATCACATATCAAAAAGACGTTGGGTTACTCATTTATTTCTGTTGATCAGCATAACAGACATCAAAAATATCAGGAGCTGTTTCCCGCTATCCATTCATACTCCTCGCGCCCATGCACTCCCACGCTCCACCACATTCATTCCAACCCAAGCTGCGGGGTAACCATTCCTATCGGGGCTATGATAGTGAACGAACGATCAATGATACGTTATAAATAATATGACGAATTCGGGATACGGGTTCCGGGGTTATCTTTTCCAAATGGAGTAATTTAATTAATTCCGATAACATCTTTCTTTTTCATTTACGCCGCTTCTTTCCACTGTGTCATTCCGCAGGAATCCAGCCTACTTTATTAGAGGCTTTAGGATTTAAAGGTTAAAAAAGCAAAAGTAATACTAGTTATCTGATAACACTTTGTTGAGACTCCTG